>JANLUX010000293.1:0-7979 GCA_031363705.1 Bacteroidota bacterium | reverse complement strand
CGGAAATAATGGAAGCAGATAATGTTCCACCATTTTTAACACTTACATCTATACCTATTCCGAAGTTCATACCTTCCAGTTCGAGTGGCGTAGTTCCTACTCTCAAAAGAAATACATCAAATTCATAGGTTTGAGGTGTTGGCTGGGTTTCATTTGTTATTTTCAACAAGTATCCAGGCGTCTGTGACATTCCCGTTTGTACAAGTAGCAGCAATCCCAGAAAAACCACTAATATTTTATTAACCTTTAATAAGGTTTTAAGTGTTTTTGCAACGGAATTACCGGATAATAATTTGTTTAATAATTTCATAAGAAGGAGTATTGTTTTGAATGAGTATGTGTCTTTGAAAAAATAAACCGGAAACCGATTCTAAAATGTAAATATAGATAAACCTTTTTGAATTAACACAAGAAATTTTAATGAAAAATCAAGTTGCGTTTATTAAGCAATTAATTCCAGTAAAAAGCCGCTTGTGCATCCACAAGCGGCTTATAATTAAAGCTGATTTAATAAATCTTATTTACACCACTTTAATCTCGCGTGCTTTTGGTTTTGCCTATTATAGCTTCGGTGAACTCACTGTCAATAGTGTCATACTAATGCCTCCTTTATTTTAATTTTTTTATATTTTTTTATGAAGCCATTAACAAACGATATTCCACTATAAAAATCCCGACAATTTTTCTACAAGGAAAGAAAAATTTGTCACGGTGATTAAATAGATTAAGACAAAGTGTCTTTAGATGAATGATTAACCCTTCTCTTCCTTTCGTTCCTGCACCAATGCTTCATCAGCCGATGCCGGCCCTGATCCATACACAAAAAAGAAAATTAGCAGAAGCAATACTAAAACAGAAAAAGGCAAATCAGAGTTGAGTGTAAAAAAACCGGTTCTTGAATTAATAAAAAGAACAGCACCAAGTAATATTGGTAATTGTACAGCTACTGCAAGACGGGTTAGCAAGCCGATAGTAATCATTACTCCGCCCACCAGATGCGCAAAAGCTACATAATGTGCAAGTGCGAATGAAACCCATTCAAATCGTGTTTGCTGTATCATTTCAATCAGTTTGTCAGTATCGCGGATAAAGAAAAATCCTTTCAGGAAAATAATAATGCCCAGTGAAATTCTTAACAAGTCAATCCATCGGGGATGATGAGCATAAGCCCACTGATCCAGTTTTTGTGTAAGTTTCATGATGATATGATTTAGGTTTAATAATTACATCACAACAATTAGAAATTAAAAATAACTAATGACACGTTAAAGATAAGATAAATGTTTAGAATGATGCATGAATTAAAATATTGCTTTTTGAACCTTGAATATTAATTTTTCATACCCATACTTTTTCAAATCTTCAAATTATATTTATCCCATGCATGTAAAATTAGAACGCAAACTTGGTTTGTTTCAAAGCACGGTTATCAATATGATTGATATGGTTGGTATCGGTCCGTTTGTAGTATTGCCTTTGGTAATTGATATAATGGGAGGTCCGTTTTTTCTGTATGCATGGCTGGCCGGTGCATTTATTTCTTTTATAGATGCAATGATATGGAGCGAACTTGGGGCTGCTTATCCAAAGGCAGGAGGGAGTTATAATTTTTTAAAAGAAGCTTATGGTCCCAAATGGGGTAAATTATTTTCCTTTTTATATGTATGGCAAACGTTAATACAGGCACCACTGGTAGTTGCTTCTGGTGCTATAGGATTTGCTCAGTACTTTAGTTATCTGGTGCCCTTAACTTCAGTCACGCAAAAACTGGTTTCAGGCAGTTTGGTTATTATCATTACGTTTTTATTATACCGTAAAATAGATACCATTGGAAAGATTGGTGTAATGCTTTGGGCAGGAGTAATTCTTACTTTATGCTGGATTATTATTGGAGGTATTACACACGGAAACTTCACACAGCCGTTGCACGACATGAATGGTAATTTTGCATTGAGCAGTTTATTTTTTGTTGCACTCGGACAGGCGTCAGTAAAAACAATTTACAGCTATCTAGGTTATTACAATGTGTGTCATATCGGAGGAGAGATAAAAAATCCGGAAAAAAATATTCCGCGAAGCATTTTTATTTCTGTATTTGGAATTGCCCTGCTTTATCTTGCAATGAATATAAGTGTGGTGAGTGTAATTCCCTGGCAGGAAGCACGTCATTCAACATTTATAGTAAGCACATTTGTTGAGCGATTATATGGTATAACGGCTGCTAAATTTGCTACAGGATTAGTGTTGTGGGTAGCCTTCGCTTCATTGTTTGCCGTAGTACTTGGTTATTCCCGTGTTCCTTATGCAGCGGCAGCGGATGGGGCATTCTTTAAGGTATTTGCCAGGTTACATCCTACCAAACATTTTCCGCATGTATCATTGCTTGCTTTAGGCGCCACTGCATTTGTCTTCAGTATGCTTTTTAAATTATCTGAAGTTATCACAGCAATTCTTGCTATGCGTATTCTGATTCAGTTTATCGGACAGGCCATTGGAGTTATATTGCTTCGTAAAAAAAATGGTACCACTAACCTTCCTTATAAAATGCCATTATATCCACTGCCTGTTATTGTAATAATTATAACATGGCTATTGGTTTTTATCTCAACCGGTAAAAATTTTATGCTCTCAGGCCTTGCGGTAATACTTGCTGGAATAATTACTTATATCATTAAAACAAAAATCGAAAATCAAAAAATTAAAACTCTTTAATTCTTTAATTGAGTCTTAAAATTATTCAGATCTAATGTGTAAGTAGTTTCAGTGATGCTTGCATTATTCTTAAAGTAAAATACACCACCCCAGTCATAAGACACTTTCAAATAGGTTGCCTGTATTTCTTTAAACTTTACAACGCTCCTGATAATATTGCGGTTTTTTTCTGTGATGGTATCTGCTTTAATTCCTTCAGGAATATTTTCCTTGTCAAAATCAAAACGATAATAGCTGATATCCTTCGGCTGATTAGCTGCCGGTTGTGTTCCCAACTTTTGCTTTTGAGCTTCAATATCAGCCAGTCGTTTTTTATATGCTTCTGATTCAATTCTCTTCTTTTCTTCTTCGTTCTTCTGTGCTAACAACTGGTCATGTTCTTTTTTAGCCTGCGCAAGTGAATCTTTGCGTGCTTGCTCTTGTTTAAAACGTGCAAGTTCATCAGCTTTAGCTTTTTCTTTTGCTGCAGTAATGGAGTCCTGAGTAGCTTTTTGTCTTGCTAATTCCAACCTGGATATTTCACTTGCAGCATTTATCGAATCCTGTTTTGCCTTTGCTGCAGCTGCAATCATAGCATCACGATCTGCTTTTTCCTTTGCCTGTCTCGCTAATTCTTCCTGTCTTGCTTTTTCTTTTGCAGCAGCTATCGAGTCTTCTTTAGCTTTTTGTTCAGCTTTAGCAATGGCATCACGTTCAGCTTTTTCTTTTTCCTGGCGTGCTAATTCTTCCTGTCTTGCTTTTGCAGCAACAGCCGCAAGTGAATCATTTTTTAATTTTTGTTCAGCTTTTGCAATTGAATCCTGTGTCGCTTTTTGTCTGGCAGCAAGTGCCAATGCCAGTTGACGTTCATTTTCTTTTACAGCTGCCAATGAATCCTGCATCTGTTTATCACGTGCGGCTTTCGCCAATGCCTCTTGTTTTGCTTTTGTTTCTGCAGCAGCTATTGAATCTTGCCTTGCTTTATCAGCAATAGCTTTTTCCAATGCATCTTGTTTTGCTTTTTCTTTTGCTGAGGCAATTGAATCCTGTCTTGCCTTTTCTCTTTCCACCTTTTCCTGTGCTGCCCTTGCTAATTGCTCTTGTCTTGTTTTTTCATTTGCTGCAGCAATGGAATCCTGTACAGCTTTATCACGAGCCGCTTTCGCCAATGCATCATGCCTGGCTTTCGCTTCGGCAGTGTTAATTGAATCCTGACGTGATTTATTTCTTGCAGTTTCTTCTAATAATTGTTTTTGTTTAGCTGCTGCAATGGAATCCTGGCGAATTTTTGACTGTATCTGAGCAATGGAATCTTGTATGGCTTTCTCACGTGCTAAACGCAATGTTTCTTCCTGCTTTGCCTTTTTCTCAGCATTTGCTATGGAATCCAAACGGGCATCTGCCAATCTTTTTTCAAGTGCAGCAGCAGCCTGTGTCTTAGCCACTTCTTTAGCAATTGAATCCTGTTTTGCTTTTTCAGAAGCTTGTGCCAGTTGTTGTTGTTGTCTTACAGTTTCAAGTGAATCACGCTTTGCTTTGTCTGCTGCTGCCCTCTTCTCCGCATCTCTTTTAAGCACCTGAGCTTCCATGTCTTTCTTCATCAGTTCAATCTCCGTCTTGCGCGTTTGCGAATACATTTGATCATAATCAAAATCTTCATATACATCGCTGAAAGAAAGTTTTGCAACCGGCTTGTCAGCTTCCTTCGGCATTTCAGCACCTTCAGGCAAACGGAACAACTCTAATTTAAACTTATAAGAAAACATCTGTGTTTTATACTCATCAGGAACCCTTGTGTCAACCAGCACTTTTTTAGTTACCGTTCCGTTTTTTGAAAAAATAATGGTGTAGGCATTTCCGAGATCAAGGTTGATGATAAATTTTCCTCCTGAGGCAGTCATAACATTGTCTGCATTTTCATCTCCCTTCATCACTTTAATATCTGCACCTTCAAGTCCTTTTCCATCCTGGGTAACAGAGCCAAGTATTTCAAGGTAGCCTTCTTTTTGCGCTATAGCAGGATTTACAAGTGTAAATAACAGTAAACTAAAAAGGATAAAATATCGTGACTTAAGAAAATGGATGCGTTTCATGCAGAGATTACTTTTTTTCTGTTGCTAATTTATGAATGTGAAGTGGATTAAACGGTGTTTCGGTCTTCAAGTTGCATAGGTGGTATTAAATACCAAGTTTGCTTCATCAAAAGCCTTCTCAAATTCGGGAAGGTTAATAGCAGTTTCTGCCTTCTGTTCTTCCAGGTATTTTAATAAATTTTCGGTAGCAAGGTTTCCCACCAGTTCATCATTTGCCATTGGGCAACCACCATAACCTTTGATGGCTGTATCAAAACGCATGCATCCGGACTTAAACGCAGCATCCACTTTTTCGCGCCAGTTTGCCGGAGTACAATGTAAGTGTGCGCCTACCTCAATCCCGCTGAATGCAGGTATCACATGGTTGAATAAATAGGAAACATCTTCAGGCGATGCAATTCCCACTGTGTCAGCCAGTGCGATGATTTTTATATCCAATGCTGCAATTTTTTTTATCCAGCTGATGGCAATGTCAGCATTCCATGGATCATTATAAGGATTGCCAAAAGCCATCGAAATATAAACAACCAGCTGCTTTTTATTTTTTACACAAAGGTTTTGCAATGCCTCTAAAGTCGCTAACGATTTTACAATCGTTGAGTTGGTGTTTCGAATTTGAAAAGTTTCAGAAATACTGAATGGAAAACCGAGATAAGTTATTTCATCAAACTGTACTGCATCCTCTCCACCTCGAAGGTTCGCAATAATTGCAAGTAACTTTGATGTTGTTTTCTCCAACTCTAAACCTTTAAGCACATCAGCTGTATCGCGCAACTGAGGAATAGCCTTAGCAGAAACAAAGCTTCCGAAATCAATTGTATCATAACCCACTGCCAGCAGATGGTTGATGTATGCAATTTTTACATCAGTAGGAATAAACTGGTGCAATCCCTGCATCGCATCACGCGGACATTCTATTATCTTTACTTTCACTCTTATTTATCGTTTACAATTTACTATTCGTAAATTCGTATTCGTAGATGCAATACCTAACCTTTTCCATAAAAAAACCCGCTGTAATTGTCCAACGGGTTTAGTATATATTGTTGGTATTGCTTTCATTGACAAAAATAAGAAAAACATCCTGCTTTCCGGTCATTCAGGGGGAAACTATTTACGATTACTCATGATGGTTTTATAACCGACAAAAGCCTTTCTTGTTTCACCCGTTTCTTTCATGCGAACTCATAAATGGTTTCCTCCCGAATAACAAAATGCCGGAAGAATCATTATTAATTTGTTATCGCATCCCTTTACAAATCTTTTTCACAATGCCGGGTCCTTCGTAAATAAATCCTGTGTAAACCTGCACCAGGTTAGCTCCTGCATTTAATTTTTCCTGTGCATCTTCAACGGTAAAAATTCCGCCAGAACCTATTATAACCAAATTATTTCCTGTTCGCTTACGCAGATAACGGATCACTTCTGTTGATCGTGATTTCAATGGTAACCCGCTTAATCCTCCGGTTTCTTTTTGCAAAGTTTCATTTGATTGTAAACCTGTTCTCGCTATAGTGGTATTGGTTGCAATAATGCCTGTGAGATGGGTTTGCTTTACAATATCTACAATTTCATCCAGCTGTTCATTGGTTAAGTCAGGTGCTATTTTTAAAAGGATAGGTTTGGGAAATTTCTTTTCTGCATTTATGTTTTGCAGATGTTGAAGCAAAGCAGTGAGTGGCTCTCTTTCCTGCAAGGCACGCAAGCCCGGAGTATTGGGAGAGCTTACATTCACCACAAAATAATCAACTACATCATGCAATGCATTGAAACAATATTCATAATCAGCAATTGCATTTTCGTTTGCTGTAGTTTTATTTTTACCAATGTTTCCACCAATAATTATTTTTTTATTTCTGTTACGCAATCGCTTCGCTGCAGCATCAGCACCATCATTGTTAAATCCCATGCGGTTAATCAAAGCTTTGTCATCTGGCAAACGAAACATACGTGGTTTTTCATTGCCTGGTTGAGGCTTTGGTGTAACCGTTCCTATCTCAATAAAACCAAAACCAAATGCTGAAAGCTCATCATACAGTTTCGCATCTTTATCAAAACCTGCAGCTAAACCCACCCGGTTTTTAAAATGCAAACCCATTAAGTTTACTGATAGGTGAGGATCAGGATTGTTATATGCAGCCGCGACTATATTTTTTATTCCCGGAATTTTAAAAAAGAATTTCAGCCATCTGAAAACAAAATGATGCACCACTTCCGGATCAGCAAGAAATAATAAAGGGCGAATAAGCAGCTTGTACATTGCGCAAGATTAATAAATTTATTTTGCCCTGTTACTCTACAAGACTTACACCTGCAATTACCTTTCTACTTTTACAAATCTTGCTATGTAATTCATCTCATCTGTCACAAGCTTTAAAATATAAAGACCACCTGATAAAGTCCTGATGTCTAAATTATTTCCTTCGCGGGTTTTGGAAATACAAAGTCTTCCTTGCATATCATAAACTAAAATTTGCTGCGGAGTACTATCCTGCGGTATTCCAATCAACACATAATCAATTGAAGGGTTTGGATAAATAAAAGTGGTAATAGTATCTGTGATTGGTGGAACAAAAGTGAATGAATCATGTGGACATGGATGGACAGCACCGTTCTTAAACCAGTTTCGGATGTAGGAAGTATAGAGTTGATTAGTTGTAAGAGAAATTTGTGTATTAGGATCACGAGTTGTGATGTATGCAAAATCTATTGTTTGTGTTTGTCCGGGTGCAATGGTGAATGGACCGGAACTACCTAATCCTCTCATATCATCAGGTTGAATACCTGCAATTGCCATCGTCCAATCCTGACCGGGGAATGCGGGATCAGTGGTACCTGGAAACATGAAATTACATATAGGATTTGTCGGGTTGTTATAACCGCTTCCACCAAATGTCAAATGAGTGCTATCATACCATTGGCTCTGTAACAGATAATAATAACTATCAGGGTACCCCCAGATAAACAAACTTTTTAGGTTCTGCATAAAATTAGACATATCAATGGTTTCCTCCGGTTCATCAATTATTGTGTCATGATCATTATCAATTCCATCATTGGCATTTGCCAAAGGCCCTTTTAATAAAGTAATGTTTTGTACCGGAGGATTGGTTCCATAACCGCCTGCCCCATCATCATCAGGGTCGCCATTGTAAGCAAAGAAACTTGCATTGCCCACATCACAACCAATGTAAT
>JANLUX010000265.1:0-2706 GCA_031363705.1 Bacteroidota bacterium | reverse complement strand
ATGAACAAGGAAATACAAATCGAATTTATTGATATACCTGAAGACATTCGCGATAAATACCAGTATTTTACCGAAGCCAATATGCAAAAATTAATAAGCATTGGTTACACCAAATCTTTCTCTTCTCTTGAACAGGGCGTTAGTGATTATGTTACTAATTATCTGCTTCCTAATGCTTATTTTTAAAGCCGATGTTAAAGCTCTTTATCCAATCTAAAGTTGTGCGTTATCTGCTTTCAGCTGGTGTGGCAACTCTTATTGATATTTCTGTTTATTTTATTGCCTATAACTTTATTTATCATAAGCAAGATATTCATCTTTTCAATTCATTCTTGGTAACAGCACCTACTGCTGCATTGTTACTTTCATACACAGCAGGTTTAATCACCAATTTTTTAATCACTAAGTTTTTAGTGTTTCATGAATCAGATTTAGAAACACACAAACAATTGTTCCGCTATATTCTTGTGGCACTGGTTATACTTGCGCTGAATTATATTTTAATGCGCTTTCTCATTCGTACCCTCGAATGGTATCCGACTATTGCACGTGCATTTTCTGCTATCAGCATTGGCGTGCTTAGTTTCATCATTCACAAAACATTTTCTTTCCGCGTAAGCAAAGAAAAAAGAATGGCATAACTAAATCTTTGCCAAAGAGTGTTACTCCTACCGCTGCACCACCAACTTCCTCGTCACCGTTTCTTTGCCGATGTTAAATACACAAAATAAACCCCTGCTCTATCCATCTGCAACTCTACAGTTTTTTGATTGGGTTGGGTATGATAAATAAGTTGAAGTAATTATACCCTTTCCACTATATACTTTTAAAGATTCTTTTTAAAATAGATTTCAGATTTAAGCCGCAACAATTCTATTTTATTTTCTTTAACAATACATAAAACCCAAAAAATTTTATTTCCCGCTTTAAGCTCTATTTTATATCGGGCTGAATAATTCCTTAGTTTCTTAAGATGACCAATTTGTGATGATCGTGAGGCAGTTTCTATTTCACTTATTTTCACCTTCAGCAGTCTGCTAAGTTCTTTATTCCCGATTTTTTTCCAGTCGCGGTAAAAAGAACCTTTAACGACCAGCAGCATGTTTCTCCAATTCTTTCTTAAAAAAGTCTGTAGGTATAGTTTGGCTTGACAGCCCTTCATCAATCAGTTTAGCCATCAAATCTTCCTCATCTTTTATGATGCGCATTTTGGCATCCTTAAAAGCAGTGAGCAATTTTTTAAATACGGGAATATCCTGCTTTTTTATCTTTATCAATGCAATGCTCATTCGTATAGCTTTAATGCAAATATAAGTTAAAAAAAATGTGATCCAGTTTCTCAACTGTCCACTTTCAATTCTCCACTTTCAACTTCCTTCTTACCGCTGCACCACCAGCTTCCTCGTTACCGTTTCTTTGCCGGATGTTAACGACACAAAATAAACTCCTTCCCTATCCATCTGTAGCTCCACATTTTTTTGATTTGGTTTGGTATGATAAATAACCTGGCCTAATAGGTTGCTAATTTTTATTTCGTCAATGGTGGCGTGGCTGGTGATGTTGAGGTGACCGGTGGTGGGGTTGGGGAAAATGATAATAGAGTTTGAAGATATGGGTTGCATATTTGTTAGAATACCAGCACCTATTTTTGCAACATAAAAATCTAAAGAAGAAGTCGTATCACTATTATATAGATGAAAAGGATTGAATGCAGCATCCGCGCTGTTAAATCCACCTGTTATATATACATTTTCGCTTTGATCTATTGCTATACCATCTCCCCAATCTCCCCCGGTTCCCCCTGCGTTTTTAGCCCAAATAATATTTCCTGTTGAATCATATTTAATAACAAAAATGTTACTCCCGATGCTATTGTTTGTTAATATATTATTTCCCAAAGTAAGTGTGGGGCTATTATAGCATCCTGTAATAAAGGCATTATCTTTTGCATCTACAATTATGTCCTTACTAACTTCGGAACCATTTCCACCTGCACTTTTTGCCCAATGTACATTACCTGAAGAATCATATTTTACAATAAATATATCACTATAACTTGTGGTTGTATTCATCAATGTTATACTACCAAAAGTCAGGTGAGGACTGTAATAAGAACCAGTTATAAAACAATTATCATTTGTATCTAATGCGCTTTTTGTGGCATATCCGTTGCTGGGACCAATACTTCCATGTGCCCAAACAACATTACCGGAAGAATCATACTTTACAATAAAAATATGGCTTTGTAAACTTCCTCCCGTTAAGGTAAAATTACCAAAACCAATTGATGGACTTCTGAAATTTCCAGCAACGTAAGCATTACCATACTCATCTATATCTATATCAGTTGCTCCGTCATCATAATATCCTCCGGCTCTTTTTGCCCATAAAACACTTCCGGTAGAATCATATTTTATGGTGATAATATCAAAGCCATTAGAACCACCGTAATAACTTTTACCGGTTACATAAACATTATGCATTGCATCAACAGTCAGGTCAACACCTTCATCAGTATTACTGCCGGTTCCATTGAAAAATTTCTCCCACAGCTGCGTTCCTCCTGAGCTATACTTTATAGTGATTATATTTTCGTAGGCTGAGGTGTCTATGTAGGTGGTACCGGTTACATAAACATTTCCTGCATCATCAAGAGTTATTTTACTGCCCTCATCAGGACTGGTTCCTGGCCCGATAAAAGATTTT
>JANLUX010000234.1:0-2509 GCA_031363705.1 Bacteroidota bacterium | reverse complement strand
CAATGTTTTTAACTCTGCTGCAGTCGGAGGATTATCGCTAACTTCAAATTTCGCCTCACCCCCAGCCCCTCTCCCTGGGAGAGGGGAGTGATACAAACGCCACAGCTTACGAATGAAATTTGAAACACCTGAAATTCCATTGGTGTTCCATGGTTTGCTTTGTTCTAACGGACCGAGAAACATTTCATACATGCGCAAACAATCTGCTCCGTACTGTTCCACAATGTCATCAGGATTTACAACGTTGTATTTTGATTTGGACATTTTTTCTATTGCGGAACCACATTCAAATTTGCCTTTTTCGTTTCTTAATATTCTATATTTCGAGTATTCTTTTTTGAGCTTTAAGAATTCATCAATGTTTAAATATCCATCCTTATCAACAAGAGATATATCAACGTTTATTAATTGCAAATCAGAAATATCAATTTTTAATTCATTCAGTTTCTCAGGAGTTGTTAAATCATTAGAAATTAAAATTTTTTCTTTTGAACTTCTATATGCTAACTGAGAAACCCCCTGAATCATCCCCTGATTAATCAACTTCTTCGCAGGTTCTTGTTTGGGAACGTATCCTAAGTCAAATAAAAATTTTGTCCAGAAACGCACATACAATAAATGTCCGGTTGCATGTTCTGCACCACCAAGATATAAGTCAACATCCTGCCAATAATTCACTGCTTCTTTTCCAACAAATGCTTTGTCGTTATGTGCATCCATGTAACGCAGATAATACCAACTAGAGCCAGCCCAGCCTGGCATTGTCGTGGTTTCGAGGGGATAGGATTGATGCGTTTCAGTCGAAAGTTTTGCCTCACCCCCGACCCCTCTCCCAAGGAGAGGGGAGAATGACTCCGTAGCATCTAATATGGCTTTGATTTTATTTAGTGTTTCATTTGTGTGTTTTAAAACTTCTTCGTTGGTAAATCTTAAAACTTTAAAACCTTTCTCAGCTAAAATTAAATCACGTTGTCCATCGTAATCTTTTTGTTCGTTGTGAATTTCTCCATCCACTTCAACTACTAATAGTTTTTCAAGACAAATAAAATCAACAATAAATTTTTCAATAGGGTGTTGTCTTCTGAATTTAAAACCAAGTTTATTGTTTCTTAATTCCTGCCAAAGTTTGTCTTCTGCCTCAGTAGAGTTTTTTCTGTTTTCTTTTGCAAAACTTTTTATCTGTCCCCAATTTTCAGAAGAAGAATTTTGATAAAAGGGTTTATTTACCTCACTTCCAATTTCCGAGTCTGTCTCCCTCTCCCAGAGAGAGGGGTTAGTGGTGAGGCGAATATGGGAACTATCAGGCCTCGGATAACTCCAATCCTTTGCTCTTGCCAATGGTGGTTCACCGGTTTCTGTTGGTAAAAATTTATCAACTTCAGGCAGCACCAATGGAAGCTCTTCTTCTTTCATCACGTAAGGAATTCCATCTTTATAATAAACAGGAATAGGTTCGCCCCAATAACGCTGACGTCCAAATATTGCATCACGCAAACGGTAATTGGTTTTGCCTTTTCCTATTCCTTTCTTTTCAATTTCTACGATTGCAGCTTTAATTGCCTGGTGACCTGTCATTCCATTTAAGAAACCGGAATTAATCATCAGCGCATCTTTGGTTGCATTAGCAGCTTCGCTTATGTCAACGTCTTTATTGATCGGAATAATTGGAAGATTAAAATTATTTGCAAAATCCCAATCGCGTTGATCTCCTGCCGGAACAGCCATCACAGCACCGGTTCCATAACCAGCCAACACATATTCTCCAATCCAGATCGGAATTTTTTCACCGGTGAATGGATGTAATGCATAAGCTCCGGTAAATTGTCCTGTAATTCGTTTCACTTCACTCATGCGTTCGCGTTCGCTACGGTTACGTGCATAAGTAACATATTCGTTTACTGCATTTCGATATTCAGCAGTTGTCAACTCATTTACTAATTCATGTTCCGGTGCAAGCGTTAAAAATGTAACTCCGAAAATGGTATCGGGACGAGTGGTAAAAACTTCAATGTCATGCTGAACTTGTTTCAGCATCTCTGGCTGAGACCCTGAAACAAGTTCAGGGTGACTAACTTTGAATTTTAAACTGCTGCCTTCACTCTTTCCAATCCAATTGCGTTGAGCTTCTTTTATTGATTCGCTCCAATCGATCGAATCTAAATCATTTAACAAACGATCAGCGTAAGCGGTAATACGAAGGCACCATTGCTTCATAAGTTTTCGTTCAACAGGATAACCGCCACGTTCGCTCACCCCATCTTTCACTTCTTCATTGGCAAGCACAGTTCCAAGTTGCGGACACCAGTTCACCCACATATCACTTAAGTATGCTAAACGATATTTTAGCAAAGTTTGCTGTTGCTGTTTTTCTGAATAAGATTTCCATTCATCAGCAGAAAAAGCTGGAACGTCATCATCACAAACAGCTTTTACGTTTTTATTCCCATCCGTTTCAAAAACTTTGATGAGCGATTCAATGGATTCTGCTTTGTCTGAATTGCGATTGTAC
>JANLUX010000222.1:0-17321 GCA_031363705.1 Bacteroidota bacterium | reverse complement strand
TTGTATGATAGGATAAGGCAAAATATTGGATGCACTTTCGGGTTGCCCTGCTTTGGTTGCGGTTATCAGTAGTAACATGAATAATATTAGTTTACAGTTTACAGTTGACGGTTTACAGTTTGTTCTCATTTAATTGTTAATTATAAATTATCATTATTCATTTTTAATTCTTCATTCTTCATTACGTTAACATTCCTCCATCCACATTGATTGTTTGTCCTGTGATATAAGATGATAAATCGCTGGCAAGAAACACAACACAGTTTGCAACATCTTCAGGCGTTCCACCACGTTTAAGAGGAATTGATTCTCGCCATTGCTTCACCGTTTCTTCGTTTAACGCTCTGGTCATTTCAGTTTCGATAAAACCAGGAGCTATTGCATTGCAACGGATGTTTCGCGAACCTAACTCAAGTGCAATTGATTTTGTAAAACCAATAATGCCTGCTTTGCTTGCTGCATAATTTGCCTGACCTGCGTTGCCTTTAACACCCACCACAGATGAGATATTGATAATAGAACCTTTGCGTTGCTTTAACATAGGTCGTTGTGCGGCTTTGGTAATGTTGAATACAGATTTAAGATTTGTGCGCAGCACTTCATCAAAATGTTCTTCACTCATGCGCATCAGTAAATTATCACGTGTTATGCCTGCATTGTTTACCACAATATCAAGTGTTTGAAATTCAGCAAGCACATCATTAATCAACTGTTCAGCAGCTTTGAAATCGGCAGCATCTGATTGGTAACCTTTTGCTTTTATATTAAATTTTTTCAACTCTTCTTCCAATGCTTTTGCCTTGTCGGGAGAAGAGAGAAAAGTGAAAGCTACATTGGCTCCTTCCTCTGCCATTCTTAATGCAATGCCTCTGCCAATGCCTCGCGAAGCACCGGTTATTAAAGCTGTTTTACCTTCGAGCAAACGATTCATCGTTGTATGAATAAAATATTATTTGGTGGGCGAAGATCGTAATTATGGTGGAAAGTTTAAACACACCTGTTCAGTCAATTAATCAGGCATATATTCATTGCTCTTAAATTTTAAAATCATTCAAATGCAGAATTTCTTTTTTAACCTGAATTTGATTTTTGAAAAGATCAAAACAAAATCTATCAGCTGAGATTTTTTTTCATACAAATACTGTTTTCCACATTTTCATATTGACCATAATTTGGTATGATTCTATAGCCTGATTTTTCATAGAGTCTTATTGCTTCCGGCTGTTTTTTACCAGTTTCTAAAATGCTTTCACTATAATTAATTTCAACTGCCCATGTTTCGAGCTCTTTCAAAATGATTGCACCAATTCCCTTCGCTCTGTAATCCGGGTGAACAAACATTCTTTTAATCTCTAAAGTTTTGTTGTCAAATTCTTTAAAAGCGCCACATCCAATAGCTATATCGTTATCATAATAAACTACTACATTTTTTATCTTATCCACCTTATTAAACTGTGCATAAAATGAATGTTCCTCTCCATCCCTTATTTTTAAATCAGCATCGAGAAGAAGCACCAGGTTTTTGAAATCCTGATCTTCAGAATCCGTTCTTATTAAATTAAACATTTTATGTTAGGAGAAAAATAAAATTCAAAGTCAAAAAAAATTAACTTTTAAAATCTTAAATATTCTTTTTCTTTTGGATTTTTAACAGGATTGGTTTTTAATAAAAGTAAATACATGATGGTGTTAGCATTGTCTTTGGATGAATATTTTTTTGATCTCATGCCAATGATCCTGTGCCATAATGTTAGCTGTATTTCATTTATCTCCCGTTGCAGCTTTTCACCCGGTGAGCTGTTTTGCAAATAATCTTTTCTTGTTTCATAAATCAATTCAGGAAATTGTTTGGTGAGTTCAATATCCCATGCTTTATAATTATTATACAGGTCAGCCAGCAATTTTTCCAGATCTTCCTCTGTCATATTGGAATTAATATTCCAGTTTGTTGTAAAAGGTATTGCGGGCAGCTCCTTGTCTTTCTCTATCATTTCTTTCATTTGGATTTATTTTTTACTTCAACAGAAATATTTCCATTTAATTTTCTAATTCTTATAGGTTATACCTTACTATTTAATTCTTTCATGAGCACTCCACTCCCTGTATTGACTTCATTCCATTTGTCCACATTCAATTCTATGGCAGCCACACCAGTTGTTGGCAACTCGCTAATCACATTTCCGCAAATTTCATTGATCAGATAAGTTAATCCCGGGTTATGACCTACCACCATTGCACTTTCATACTCATCACTTAATTCATTGATCACATAAAATAACTGTGACAGACCTGCATCATAAATAGATGCATTGATCTGAATATCTTTGGGATTATATAATAAGTGTTTCGCAAAAATTAATGCAGTGGTATAAGCTCTCACAGCGGGACTGCTTATTATGCAACCAGGTTTTTTAAATTCCTGACGGAATTGTTCGGCTTGTTTTTCGGCATCTTTATATCCACGTTCTGATAAATGTCTTTCAATATCATTTTTAATATAGTCCTCAGTGCCTGACTTTGCATGCCGCACCAGATAAATAGTTTTCATTTTATACTTGCTTTCTTTAATAAAACAATGTAAGTTGGCAAGTGATCGCTGTACCCCCCTATATATTTGTTACCATCAAATGTTCTTTTTGGATAACCTCTGAAATGTCCGTTCTGATTGATCATAAAATCTTTTCTGAATATTCTGGCATCCTTAAAAAAGAATCCGTTTTGTTTTTTATCCAGCCATGCTGATGAAATAATAATCTGGTCAAACAAATTCCATGCATCATTATATGCAAGTGTACCAATTCCACTGTTAAACATTAAGGTCCATGGATTGTATAATCCACCCCTCTTTACTTTATCAACAGTACCGGTAGCTTTCAAAACCTGTGTTATACTCGGGCTTACCGGATCATCATTCAAATCACCCATCACCACAATTTTTGCATCCGGATTTTTCTTTGTTATGGAATCAATTTTTGCTTTACAAACACCTGCTGCTAAAGCACGGAAAGGTGCACTTGCTTCTTCACCACCTCTGCGTGACGGCCAGTGATTAACAAAAATGTGCAATGGCTCACCATCATATTCTCCATACACATAGAGCACATCTCGCGTAAAATGAGGCCTGGCGTTTTCATCAGGCAGATGAACAAACACCGGCTCACTGTGTTTAACCTTAAAATATTTTGGATTATAAATTAACCCTACGTCAATGCCTCTGAGGTCGGGCGAGTCATAATGTACAACTGCGTAATTACGGTTTTTAAATTCAGGCTGTTGTATTAAATCCTTCAACACACTTTCGTTTTCAATCTCTGCACAACCAAACATGCTTAATCCATCCGGAGAAACATCAGTGGCAATTTGAGAAAGCACCTTGGTGAGCTGCTGAATTTTATCAAGATATACAGCGGGTGTATAGTTTTTAGCACCTCCAGGAGTAAATTCATCATCCTGTACATCGGGTTGATTTATGGTATCATAAAAATTTTCGAGATTATAAAATCCAATGCAGGCAACTTTATACTGATCCTTTGATTGGGCAAATGCATTAGTATATAATATAATGACAGCAATGCACGAGATGATTATTTTTTTTGGTGACATAATTTTATTTGTGAGGACAAACCTACGAAAAGCAGGTGGAGTTATAATTAAGATTTTACTTTCCAAATGGATAAAACACCTCAAAAACGAAAATGATAAATTGCATCTACCTTTAATTTGCAACACCAAAATTAATAAAATCATCACTGAAAATTTTCCGGCACAAAGCAAGTTGTTACCTCAATATTTCGCAGGGTATTGTCTTATCAAATATTTTTAAAGCGTTGATATATTCAGATGAAATCTAAATCAAGGCAAATCCTCCTGAATATAATCGGAAGCAGTGTCTTTCTCTCTTTACCAATTCTTTTTTCTCCAGATCTCACTAATCCAGCCGGTTTCTTTCATATTAAAGGATTTCAAAGAGATTTTATTGGCTACTTTCTTTTGTTTTTATTTTTTTATCTCAACTATCTGGTTTTATTGTCTGCACTTTTTTTCAAGAAAAAATATTTTTTATTTACCCTTTCAGTAATTGCCTGTTTTGCTTTAATAATAATACTTCCGAATCTTCCTTTTGGCGGTGAGAATCCTCACCTCTTTCCCAATGATCAATCAAAGAAACACCCTTTTCCAGCACCCCATTTTCATCATCATCACATGCGTTTTTTTATTCATGATCTTAAAGCACGGTTTATTGGTTTTCTGCTTGTTCTTACTTTTTCATTTCTATTAAAAATAAGTATGCGACTTAAACAAGCAGAAAAAGAAAAGTTGAATGCTGAATTGTTTTACCTGAAAGCACAGATTAATCCTCATTTTTTATTTAATACTCTTAACAGTATTTATGCTTTAGCAATTAACAAATCAGATGAAACACCTACAGCTATAGTAAAACTTTCTGGAATGATGCGTTATGTACTTAGCGAATCCGATCAGCACTTTATTCCGCTGGAGAAGGAGATAAATTATGTAAGTGATTTTATTGAGTTGCAAAAACTGCGGTTTGAGAATACCGTAATGGTTAATTATTTTTTAAATGGAAGCACTGAAGGAAAACAAATAGCACCGTTGATATTAATTACGTTTATTGAAAATGCTTTTAAGCACGGAGTAAACCCTGAAGAAAATTCACGCATTGCCATCAGTATTAGCATTACCTTGCACGAAATACATTTGAAAGTGCATAACAATAAAGTGCACCACGCGAGTGTGGAAAATGCAACCAAAGGAATGGGAATTGATAATGCAATTGCTCGCATTCAGCTGCTGTATCCGGGTAAACATGAACTGATTATTGACGACAAACCAGATTATTTTTCAGTTAAATTAACAATAACCACTTTATGATTAACGCTATCGCTATTGACGATGAACCACCTGCCCTAAAAGTGATGGAGGGATTTTGCAGCCGGGTTGACTTTATTATTCTGCAAAAAACATTTACCAAACCCACAGAAGCAATCAGGCACATCAGGAAATTTCCTGTTGATCTGCTTTTTCTGGATATTCAAATGCCTTCTATTACAGGAATTCAGTTCCTCAAAGAAATTGAAAGGGAAATGATGGTAATTTTTACTACTGCGTATAGCCAGTATGCGGTGGAAGGATTTAATTTAAACGCGGTTGACTATTTATTAAAACCGTTTACGTTTGAACGCTTTGATCAGGCAGTCACCAAAGCAAAAGATCTTTTTACCAGAACACATCAGAAAGAAGATCTGGAACAACAACATTTATTTATCCGTGCTGATTATAGTCTTTTGAAAATTCCTGTAACTGATATTTTATACATCGAAGGATTGGATGATTATCTTAAAATACATCTCCCTAACCGCAATCCCATTGTTGCACGCATGACCTTGAAAATGATCTTACAGAAGCTGCCTGCCAAAGAGTTTATAAGAGTTCACCGCTCGTTTATTGTACCCATCAGTAAAGTGCAAAGTATCCGTAATAAAAATATTATTGTAGGAGGTATTGAAATTCCTATCGGAACAAGTTACCAGGTTGATTTTTTTAATCATTTTCATTTATAGAAATTACTCCTCAATAGTTTTCATTTCACCTCAAAAAGTTTATTTACATCACAACTATGTGAACCTTTACAGGAGTTAATTATTCCTAAAAATGGTAATATGAAAGAACCATATGAAATAAAAATTATGGCTTGTGATACTGATGCTATAAGCAGCTCCAGAATAGGACGAATACTATTAAAACATCAATATAAAAATGTAATAATTAATACCGTACCGAAATATTTAATATGGATGGTGGCTGCGCATAAACCTGATTTTATCCTAACTGACAATAATCTATGGAATGATTATGATGCTATAAGTTTAATTAAAGAACTGCGTCAGGCAAACAATACTCCGGTAATTATCTGGACAAATAAAGCTACTGAAAAAATTTTTGCTGCTGTTTTCCATTTTGATAATGTACTGTATATCCAAAAGTCAGAGGACGATTCATTGCTGTTAGAATTTATATCCAAAACAGTTGCAGAAGGCGATTTGAGCTCGTAGTTGAATATAATTTTTACCGCTTATCATTGTTTTGAGAAATTTTTTTGACACGCGGAGTAGCCAATATAGCCCGATAATATATTTTGGATAATAACTATCACTAATTTCTTCTCAAAAAAAAAGAGACAGACGTTTTTTACATCTGCCTCTTCTATTATTTGTTAAGGAATTAAATTGTTTATTGCTTTACAATCCTTCTTATTAAGCTTTGCGTATTATTATTAATGGAAATAAAATAAACTCCAGATGCCAAATCGCTCATATCCATTTGTTGTTTTACTAAACCATTAGAAGAATTTACTTTTAGCTTTTGTGAAACTTTACCTATTGAATTCATTAATACAATTTCAGTTTCGCGCTGACCTGTACGGAACTCTATGGTAATTTTATTTAGGAAAGGCGATGGATAAATCAACAATCCATCATGATTATTATTAAGTTCATTAATACCAACTGCGCCAATCCCCAGTATAACACTAAACGTATCACCTGCACACACTCCATTGGTAACAATCAGCTGAACGTTATACCAGCCATCACCACTGTAAGTGTAAGTCGGGCTTTGAGACATACTTAAGTTACCATCTCCAAAATACCAGGTGTAGGAATTAGCATTGGATGAACTATCAATAAAGTGAACTGTATAACCGTTGATGGTATATCCGAAATAAGCAACTGTTGCAGGCAACACATAAATGGTAACACTATCTGTTCCGGTGCAACCGGCATTATTAGTTCCCACCACAGTGTAGGTTGTTGTAGCAGTTGGATTAACTGTAATGTTATTACCAGTCATGCCTCCCGGATTCCAAACATAAGAACTTCCAAAACCTGCTCCAATTACGTTTATAGATGCATTGGCGCCACTGCAAATACTATCATTGAAAGTAGTTGCATTTAAGTTTGGCGTGTTAAGAATTTGTACTACGGCAGTTGCATTTCCTGAGCAGCCAATTGAATCAGTTCCACTCACTGTATAAGTTATTGTACCAGCGGGTGAAGCATATACTGAGTCTCCTGTTGTGGTGTTCAATCCGCTTGCGGGCGACCATGTATAATTTACAGCTCCTGATGCAACAAGTAATACCGGAGCACCTGCTCCGCACCTGCTCACTGAATCAGGTGTGGTAGTTATAACAGGAAGCGGGCTTGAGCTTACATTCATCAAAAATGCTGCGCTGGTATCGCTTTGCGAAGAACTGTCACAGCTTATATAAAGGCGGTAATAGGTAGAAGCATTAAGTGTACCTGTTGATAAAACGAAATTATTGGTACCCACATTCATCCACGAGCCTGCTGTAGAATCATATTGTTGCCATTGATAACTTATGCCTGCATAACCGATGGAACCTCCGATTGCACTGATCTGGGCATCTCCCGAGCCGCCACAAATGAGTGCAGGATTGGAGCTTAATGTTCCTGCCGAGGGAGTTCCGTTACATTGAACGGGAAAATCAGTCCACTGTACATCATCAATAAAAATATTATTTCCGTTACGTGAATAACCCATCAGAAGAACATAATTAACCGGTCCCGTAAATGAAGTGGGAACACTGAATGAATACTGATACCATCCGCTTGCTGTTACAGTATTAGGCAAATTAATAGTGATAGAGCGTGCAACGGCCCCCAAACGGGTTGCCCCGGTAACAGAATTAGAAGTATTAATTAATACAGCAAGACTATCAGCACCACCCCCTGGTCCGCCACCGGTTTGATTACGGTAAATCCAAAAACTTATTGAAGTGGCAACGCCTGCACGGTTGGTATAATTTATAATAGGTAAAACTAATGCCTGGTTAGTTCCTGTAGGTGCAACATCACTGTTGAATCTAGCCATGCCACCTGCACTGTGCGGTGCACAGGTAGGATTGGTTCCTGTAGTTTGCTGACTCCAAATTGGATTGCCAGCAGGATTCAACGACCAACCGGGAGGTGGAAAAGTTGCAGGAGTAAAAATTTCAGTATAGTTTACCTGAGAAAATAAATTGTTGGTAAAGATGATAGAAAACAACAGGGTCATTAATATCCTGCTGCCTGATTTTGTAGATTGTTTCATGTTTTTTTGCGTGTATATATTTAAGCTGGTGAAATTATTGATGCAACCGGAAAATTATGTAAAAAAGAGGTAAGCAACCACAATGTTGAGGCTCTTAATTTTAGATTTTGGATTTAAATCCTCTCAATACTCAAAACTGAGTATTTCATTCAGCAATCACTCCTCTGGCTTTCTCCAATGCTCCCTGTAAACCTGCTAAATTTTTTCCGCCTGCTGTTGCATAAAAAGGCTGGCCTCCTCCCCCACCCTGAATTTCTTTAGCAAGATTTCTGATAATGGAGATAGCATTTAATCCTTTGTCCTTAACTAAATTTTCAGAAAGTATTAATGAAAGATGTGGCTTACCTTCAATCTCAGCTCCCAGAAATAAAAACAAATTCTCCATTTGATTTTTCATTTCAAATGAAATATTCTTGATTGCATCAGCAGATGGGATATCCACCTTTTCAACAATCATATTGATACCATTAACAGGTTTAATTTTTTGCAGCAATGATGATTTTATAACGCGCGCTTTTTCGTGCATCATTTTTTCACTTTGCGCTTTAAGCTGATTATTTTCTTCAATCAATTGTTCCAATCCCTTCAATACATCTTTAGGGTTATTGAGCAACTCTTTTACTTTTTGCAATTCGAGCAATTGCCGTTTTAAATATTCATGTGCACCATCTGCAGTAATTGCTTCCACTCTTCTTACTCCGGCAGCCACTGAACTTTCGCTCACAATTTTAAAATACCCTATTTCTCCCGTTGCTTTCACATGTGTACCTCCGCATAATTCCACAGAAAAATTTTTATCAAAAGTTATCACACGCACAAACTCTCCGTACTTCTCACCAAACAAAGCAGTAGCACCATTTTCCATTGCTTCCTTTACAGGGACATTTCTTTTTTCATCTAAAAAAATATTTTCCCGCACTTTGGTATTTACAATGTGTTCAATTTTTTCTAATTCTTCATCAGTCACTTTTGCGAAATGTGAAAAATCGAATCGTGTATGTTCATCATTTACTAAAGATCCTTTTTGATTTACATGATTTCCTAACACTTGTTTTAATGCAGCATGAAGCAAATGTGTTGCACTGTGATTTTTGGTGGTTAAACTTCTTTTGTTTTTATCCACCACAGCTTTGAAAGTGGCTTCGTGATTTTTTGGTAAAGTATCAGCGAAATGGATGATGAGATTATTTTCTTTTTGTGTATCTGTAATTGATGTTTTACTGCCTCCTGCAATTGCCTCCTCTAAAAACCCGGTATCTCCAACTTGTCAACCACTCTCAGCATAGAACGGAGTACGGCTTAATACAATCTGATATTGCTCTTTATTTCCTTTTTTTACTTTACGGTATTTTACAATCTCAGTTTCCGTTTCCAGTTCATCATAACCAACAAATTCAGAGTTATCATCATCTTTAACTACTATCCAATCGTCAGTAGTAACGGTTGCCGCATGTCGGGATCGTGACTTTTGTTCAGCCATACATTTATTGAAACCCTCCATATCCACCTGCATGTGTTGCTCACGAGCCATCAGTTGCGTCAAGTCAATTGGAAAACCAAAAGTGTCATACAATTCAAAAGCAAAATCACCCGGAATTATTTTCTCATTGATTGCCTCAAATTTTTTAATTCCAAGTTCCAGTGTTCTAAAAAAAGAAGTTTCTTCTTCCTGAATAACGCGTGCTACAAAATCCTGCTGTGCTTTTAATTCAGGAAATACATTGACAAACTGATCAGCAAGCAAAGGAACCATACGGCAAAGAATTGGTTCTTTGAAATTTAAAAATGAATAAGCATAACGAACAGCTCTGCGTAAAATCCTTCTGATTACATAACCTGCTTTATTGTTCGATGGTAATTGTCCGTCAGCAATGGCAAAAGAAATGGCACGTATATGATCAGCCATTACACGCATAGCAATATCAGTCCTCACCCCCAGCCCCTCTTCCAAAGAGAGGGGAGAACCGCCTTGATATTTCACACCACACATGGATGAAATAAACTGTATCATCGGTTGAAAAACATCGGTATCATAATTAGAAGTTTTTCCCTGTAGTGCAACACATAAGCGTTCAAAACCCATTCCTGTATCCACATGTTTCTGCGGCAAAGGCTCCAGCGTGCCATCCCCTTTGCGGTTGTATTGCATAAACACATTATTCCATATTTCAATCACCTGCGGATGACTTGCATTCACTAAATCTTTTCCATCCTGTTGCCTGCGCTCCTCATCACTTCTTAAATCATAATGAATTTCAGAACAGGGACCACAAGGACCGGTTTCTCCCATCTCCCAGAAATTATCTTTTTTATTTCCACGCAAAATGCGGTCTTCTGCTATCCATTGTTTCCAGTAATCATAAGCCTCCTGATCAAAGTCGAGCTTTTCTCCCGATCCATCGGGATCACCTTCAAAAACGGTGACGTACAAACGGTCTTTTTTCAAACCATATACAGAAGTCAATAATTCCCACGCCCATTCGATTGCCTCTTTTTTAAAATAATCACCAAAGCTCCAGTTGCCAAGCATCTCGAACATGGTATGATGATAAGTATCAACACCTACTTCTTCAAGATCATTGTGCTTGCCGCTAACACGTAAACATTTTTGAGTGTCAGCAATACGTTTATATTTTGCAGGTTGATTTCCTAAAAAAATTTCTTTGAATGGAGCCATTCCTGAATTAATAAACATCAGGGTAGGATCATTTTTCACCACCATTGGAGCTGAAGGAACAATCTGGTGTTCTTTGCTTTTAAAAAAATCAAGAAACTGCTGGCGTATCTGAGCAGAAGTAAGCATACTATAATAACTATTTTTGTGGGCGCAAATTTATTCATTAATAACAATGTCGAAGGCAAGGTATTATTTCAACACAAACACACTGCGATATGAGCGTGTAATTGTGAGCTGGCGTAAGCGGTTGCTGAGAGTGTTTGGATGGCTTGCCACTGCCTTGGTATTTGGTTCAATTGTATTGTTGCTTGCCTATTCTTATCTCGATTCGCCCAAAGAAAAACAATTGAAACGCGAGTTGAATGAACTTACACTTCAATATGAGTTGATTCAAAAACGGATGGATCTTGCATCGAATGTGCTGAATGATTTGCAAAAACGTGATGACCAGATTTACCGTGTGATACTGGAAGCTGAACCGATTGCAAAAACAGTTCGCGAAGCAGGCTATGGTGGCATTAACCGTTACAAGCAACTGGAAGGATTGGATAACAGTGAACTGATGATTGCTACAACACGCAAGCTGGATGTGTTGACAAGACAATTATATATTCAAAGCAAATCTTACGATGAAGTATTTGAATTGGCGAAAAAGAAAACAGAGTTACTTGCATCCATTCCGGCTATTCAGCCAATGAGTAATAAAGATCTTACACGTGTTGCCTCCGGTTTTGGTTATCGCATACATCCTATTTATAAAACATCCATCTTTCATACCGGTATTGATTTTACTGCTCCCATCGGCACTGAGATTTATGCTACAGGAAACGGAGTAGTTGAAAAAGTAGAAACCATGGGACGTGGTTATGGTAACAATGTAATCATCAATCATGGTTTTGGTTATAAGACGCTGTATGCACACATGAGTAAGTTTAAAGTTCGTCCCGGACAGAGAATCAACAGAGGAGATATTATTGGATATGTAGGCAGCACAGGTTCATCAACCGGGCCGCATGTGCATTATGAGGTTTTAAGAAACGGAGAAAAAATTGATCCAATAAATTATTTCTTCAATGATCTAAGTGCTGCTGATTACGAGAAAGTGAGGGTGATTGCATCGCAACAAAATCAATCTTTCGATTAACATTTTTCTGTTATTAACTCTATTGATAATTTTTGATAATGCGTGTTTTTAATTAAAATAAATTCCTGACATTAGAGCCATGTATAACCGTCATTGCGAGGAACGAAGCAATCTGCCGCTATGAAACAGATTGCTTCGTTCCTCGCAATGACGTAACACTTCAAACAAAATGATAATAGATTTCGACAAGGAACCACAACGGATGTATTACACCATCGGTGAAGTATCCGGAATGTTTAAGGTAAACACATCGCTCATCCGATTCTGGGAAAAAGAATTTGATATTCTTCGTCCTAAGAAAAATAAGAAGGGCAACCGACTTTTTACTCCTGAAGATTTAGACAACCTGAAAATTATTTTTCATTTAGTGAAAGAACGTGGCTTTACTTTGGATGGCGCTAAAAAGAAATTGCGCGATAATAAGCATGATATCTCTGATAGTGTCAAGCTTACGGAATCCCTGAAGAAAGTTCGTGGATTTTTGGAGGAGTTGAAGGAAGCTTTGTAACGATTTGAACCCGATGCTGGTGATGGTCGAAAATCCTATCAACAAATTTTATTAATATTCGGGGTTCCGCTGTCTCAATTAAAAATCTTAAACCTAATCTCCTTATTCGAAAAAAGCTGTTTTGTGCCTCCCTGGTGTTCAATAATCAACTGACCGTTTTCGGTAACTCCACGAATGCAACCGATAAATTCTTTGTTGTTGGCTTCGTAAAGGCACCATTCGTTTAATTGAAAAAGTACAGCGTTGTAATCATTATCAATAATTGTCTGCTCATCATTAATTACCTGGTGATAACGAATATCAATAAAATGTAAAATAGTGCTGAGTGTTTCTTCTAAATTAAAAACCTGTGCTTGCTCTAATCTCATTGAAGTTGCCATATCAATAAGGCTCGCACCTAAATTTGTTTGGTTAACATTGATACCAAAACCTGCAACTATTGTGCTCAGATTTTCACCTTTAATGGTATTCTCTATCAGCATGCCTGAAATCTTTTTTCCTTTCACTAAAATATCGTTGGGCCATTTAATTGCGACATGCATAAAATTATAAGCTTTAAGAAAATCATACACTGCGAGACAAAACGCTTTGTTGAGTAAAAATTGTTTTTCAGCGCGCAGTTTTTCAAGAAATAAAATGATGCTGAAAGTTAAGTTCGATCCTGCCTCTGCAATCCAGATGCTACCACGCTGACCTCGCCCTTTAGTTTGATTGCGTGACACGATGACAGTACCATTTTCCACTTCGTGATTTAAAAGCAGATCCTGGGCGAATAAATTGGTTGATTCCACCGTATCAAGCCTTATAATCTTTTGTGCTGTAAATGGCATCAGTATTGAGAGGAATATATTCTTAATTTTGCACAAACTTACGTAAAGGATAATTGATGGGAAAACCTGGAAAAGCGCTTAAAACTTACACGCGCAATGCTACAGACCAGTTAACGGAAATAGTTATCAAATCATTGCAGGAAAAAAAGGGACATGACATTACATGCCTCGATATGCGGGAGATAAAAAGTGCGATTGCAGATGTTTTTATCGTTTGTCATGGTGACTCACAAACACAGGTTGAGGCACTGGCCCGTTCAGTTGAAGAAATTGTTTACAAAGAGAAAAAAGAAGACCCGATGCATCGTGAAGGATTTGAAAATGCACAATGGATTTTGCTCGATTACTTTAATGTGGTCGTACATATTTTCCAGAAAGAGCAGCGAGATTATTACGGTATTGAACGTTTTTGGGCAGATGCCACTACGCGTCAGATAAAAGACATATATTAGTATAAAATGTTACTGTTGAGTACTAATGAAAAAACTAAATATTGCCACTAAGTCACAAAGAAACGCTATTGAAATCTTTGCGAAACTTTGCGGCTTTGCAGCAGAAATATTCAGGGTAACTGAACAGTAACTAAAAAATAAAAATTAAAGAAAAATTGAACCTTAGTAGAAAAAACAGTTGCAAGCATCATACCTTATTACCTTATTTTGATTGATAAGGTTAATAAGGTTGTTAACTCAGGATGCGAATTTTCTACTAAGGTTTAATAAGACAAAATATATTTCGATTTCAATTATTAATTAAAGACAAGATGAACCTTAGTAGAAAAACAGAGACACACAACCTTACCTTATTACCTTATTTTGTCGGGATAAGGTTAATAAGGTTGTTAACTCCAGGTACTGATATTCTACTAAGGTTTCATAAAATGCAAAATATTTCAGCTCTTAATTCGTCCTTCAAGTGACAAGATTGCTGATTTTAACAATAAAACCGCATGGCATAGTAGTTGACTTAGTCGCGCTTACACAGAATAAAATTTAACATGGCAGAAACACCGGTGAATACCGAAGGGAGAAAGAAGAAGAAAAAAACTGAACTCCCGGATTTTCAGAAACCAAAGACACCTAAATTCAATTTTAATTTTTACTGGGTTTATGCTTTGGTGATTTTCATAATCATTGCAGTAAACTTTTTTGATTTCGGCAACCGTGCACGCGAAACATCTTGGAATGACTTTGTAAACAGCATGGTGAAAACCGATGATGTTGACAAACTTGTGGTGGTGAATAAAGAAGCTGTAAATGTTTACATCAAAAAAGAAAGCTTAAAGAAAGATTACTTTAAAAAAGTAGCCCAAAAAACTTTTGGAAATGGTTTGAACGAAGGACCGCATTACACATTCACTATTGGTGATGTTGGCAGCTTCAAAAAAGATTTGGACGAGGTTCAAAAAGATATTCCCGAACAGCAACGTATAAATATTGTTTACAGCAACAATGAACGCAGCCCGTGGGATTGGATACTGAGCTGGATATTTCCGCTTGCGATGGTATTTATTCTTTACATGTTTATCATTCGCAGGATGGGTGGTGGTGCAGGCGGAGGAAGCCAGATTTTTAACATTGGAAAATCAAAGGCAACATTGTTTGATAAAGACTTGCATGTTAAAGTTACATTTAATGATGTTGCAGGTTTGGAAGAAGCAAAGGTTGAGGTGATGGAGATTGTTGACTTCCTGAAGACTCCTAAGAAATATACTGCCCTTGGCGGAAAAATTCCGCGTGGTGCATTGTTAGTAGGTCCTCCGGGAACAGGTAAAACATTGCTTGCAAAAGCAGTGGCCGGAGAAGCACAGGTTCCTTTCTTCTCGCTTTCCGGTTCTGATTTCGTAGAGATGTTTGTGGGTGTTGGTGCATCGCGTGTTCGTGATTTATTCCGCCAGGCAAAAGAAAAAGCACCAAGTATTATTTTTATTGATGAGATAGATGCAATAGGTCGTGCCCGAGGTAAGTCACCCTCTTTCAGTGCAAACGATGAGAGAGAAAGTACATTGAACCAATTGTTGACCGAGATGGATGGCTTTGGCAGCAATAGCGGTGTAATCATTCTTGCTGCAACCAATCGTGCAGATATTTTAGACAGAGCGTTGTTACGTCCTGGTAGATTTGATCGCCAGATTTATGTTGAGTTACCGGACATCAATGGTCGTGAAGAAATATTTAAAGTACATTCAAAACCATTGAAACTGGATGATACTGTTGATTTGAATTTCCTAGCAAAGCAAACACCCGGTTTCTCAGGTGCTGATATTGCAAATCTTTGCAACGAAGCTGCTTTGATTGCTGCCAGAAAAAACAAGACTTCTATCGGCAAACAGGATTTCTTAGATGCTGTTGATCGTATAGTTGGTGGTTTGGAAAAGAAAAATAAAATTATATCCCAGCATGAGAAAAAAGTAATTGCTTATCACGAAGCAGGTCATGCCGCAATAAGCTGGATACTGGAACATACGTCACCATTGATTAAAGTTACGATTGTTCCGAGAGGTAATTCATTGGGTGCTGCATGGTATTTACCGGAAGAACGCCAGATGACTAATAAAGAACAAATCTTAGATGAGATGTGTGCTGCATTAGGAGGAAGAGCATCTGAACAAATAACTTTCGGAACCATTTCTACAGGAGCTTTAAGCGATCTTGAAAAAATTACCAAGCAGGCTTATGCATCCGTTGCAGTGTTTGGATTGAATGAGCGGATCGGTAACATCAGCTTTTATGATTCCAGCGGACAACAGGATTATGCATTTACAAAACCCTATAGCGAAAGCACAGCCCAGGCAATTGATGAGGAAGTGCATAAGATGGTAGAAGCTGCTTACCAGCGTACATTAAATGTGTTACGTGAGCATAAAGACCAATTGGATACGTTAGCTAAAACGCTGCTTGAAAAAGAAGTAATTTTTAAAGAGGATTTAGAAATAATTTTTGGTAAGCGTAAATTTGAGAAAGAAGAAATGGTTGCATGGAAACCTAAACCTGATTTGACAACGCTGAATGGCAATGGCACTCCAAACGATTTGCCTAAGAACGGTAGTGAAGTTGTTGAAGAACCAAAAAGCGCTTCTTTACCTAAGACCGAAGGGGCGAAGTAAACATTTTATGGAAGAAGCCACCACGCGTGAGAAGGTGCTGAAAAAAATCAGGGCTGCGCTGCTGAGTAAATCTTCTAATCCTTATCCGAGAATTGATCATGACAGTTCTGTTTATGCAACCAGCGATGAAGACCCGCTTGTTATTTTTTCAGAGAGACTTGCTGAAACAGGAGGAAGGTTTATTCTTTGCAATGATGACCTTGAATTTGTTGAAGGCATCGTAAATTTAGCAGAGCAATACAAGTGGAAAAATTTTTATTGCTGCGAAGAAGCTTTATCAGCCTTATTAAATAATTGTGCATTCGCTCACTCAACCGATGCAACAGCCTTATCAAAAGCTGATGTTGTTATTTCTTCCTGCGAATGTCTGATTGCAAGAACCGGAACTGTTGTTTTTTCATCACAACAAAACACACGTCTTGCACCAGCACTTGCACCCGTACAAATTGTGTTTGCACAAAGCAGCCAGTTAGCTTTTGAAATTAAAGATGCAGTAACATGGTTGCGTCATAAATACACTAAGCTTCCTTCAAACATCACTTTCACATCTGGCCAAAGCCGTGTAATTAATCTGGGCGGAGAAACTGTAATTGGTGCGCATGGAACGCGACAGCTTTATGTTTTTTTGGTGGATGATGGTGAGAGGAATTAATTGCTATTGAGCCATTAAGTTGTTATTAATGCTTCGGGGGTACTGTTAGCATTCTTTGAAACTAACCAACCTAAAATAAAGAGTGTTTTCTCGAACGTTATAAGAAATGCACGGGTCAGAAAAATGATATTTTTGTCGATATTTAAAAACTTAATAACCGAATAGAAAATACAGTATGACAGACATAAAAGATTTAGAAAAAACCCTTTGGGCTACTGCCGACAAGCTCCGCAACAACATGGATGCTGCCGAATACAAGCATGTGGTGTTG
>JANLUX010000205.1:0-1764 GCA_031363705.1 Bacteroidota bacterium | reverse complement strand
ATTTCGTCAAGTTTTTTATTGGTGTCTTGCGAAAAATATTTTAATGGCAATGTTTCGTAACCCGTTATTGATTGAGAAATTTCGTTGTTAAGATTGAGAAACTCGTTTTCAAGCTCGTCATTAAATGCGTTGGTCTTTTTTATTTTTTGAAGTTCCTTCAACCTTTTCAACTTGGATGCAAGTGAAGTTTTGTAAGTTTTTATTTCGTGTCTTACTTCATCTTTAAATGCTTTTATGTCGCTGGCATTTGTAGTGTGTAGAATTGTTTTGTCAATGATAAACCTTGGCTTAATCAACTTGCTTTCATTCTTAGCAGTCTTTGCATCTTGGGTAAGAACAAACGAAGGGAAATCTTGAAGTCTTGCCATCAATTGCTTAAAGAAGAAGTCGCCATTTTCTTTAAACTTTTTACTGTGTTCTTTCAACTTGTAATCAATTGCAATTGCATCAATGTTTTCTGATTTAATCTTTTCAATTAACTCATCAACAGAAGAGATAAATGGAATTTCAACTACGTTGAAATCATTTTCAAAGAAGTTAGTAAAGAGGTTTCTCTCCTTTGCTTCTTCGTCCATTATTGCTATGGTGAATTTTGGATTTGCCATTTTAGTTTTTGGTTGCTTTAAAATATATTTTTAGTTCAAAACCGCTTTTAGGTCTTGTCAATTCGGCTTTTGCTTTATTGGAATCAATAGAAGATTTCACTAACCACATTCCAAGTCCAGTTCCAATGTCGTTACCTAAATCATCTTTCTTTGAAGTTTCAAATGGAGTAAAAATGTCGTTAATGTTTTTATAAATAGCAGGTATTCCAGGTCCGCTGTCAGAATACTTGACAAAAATTTTGCTGTCTTGATTTTCTATGTCAACAGAAATATTTTTTGCACCCGAAAAACCATTTCGGTCAAATGCTTCAATAGAGTTTGTAATTAGGTTGTCAAAGATTGTGTCTAAATCCAACTCCGAAATCTTAACTGGATAAATCTCCTTTTTGTTTAAGTTGATAGAGAAGATTACATCACGTTGCTCAAACAATTTTGTCCATAGCTGATTGAAACTTTCAAAGTATTCTTTAAGGTCAATTTTCTTGTTTTTTCTTCTGTCCTTCTTTGTCAGCTCAACAGAAAACTCAATCCATTGTCGGATTTTATCGTCTTGCTTTTGGAAATCATCAATAATCTTTAGTGGATTTTTTCTGTCAGGAACATTTTTTAGTTTGTTGGTGTCAACTACTTCTTTTAAAAATTTTCTCAAGTTGTTTGTTCGGGAACTCAAGTCATTTTTAATTCCATGAAATTCGTGAGAGAAACTTGCAATCATGATTCCCGCACTTGCCATTGCTCTTGATATGGCTAATTCATCTTCCTTATCTTTTAATTTGGCTTGTGTCGCTTTGTAGCCCTTCTTTACAGTTCTGCTTTTTGCTTTTGTTTCTTCTTGTGTTTCTTCTCCCTCTTCTTCATCAACTATGGCATTACTATCTTCTATTGCTTTTTCTTCTTCGTGAAGAATATTGTAAAGTTCGTTTAAGTTAAATCCTATTGTGCTTCTATCGTCCTCTTGAACTTTAATAATCCCAATCAAAATATTTTTAAGCAATTCAAATGTATCGTTCTCTTGAAGTCCTTCTCGGCTTGATTTGTCTTCCAAATATGGATTTTCTAAACGTGAAAACTTTACAATACCTGCAACTTGATTTGGTCTTACTCTACTTCCCTTTCTGGAAACACCAGCAGGATTTTGTCCAAACCTTTCCCCAAGCAT
>JANLUX010000203.1:0-11108 GCA_031363705.1 Bacteroidota bacterium | reverse complement strand
TGACCAAAATATTTTGGAATGAATGGTTGATCTTCAAGCAATGTTTTTACAAATGTTGATTCGTCCATCGGCTGTAATGCGTAATTCTCTTTTTTCTCACGACCAATTGTTGTAAACAAATCAGGACTTGTAGTTTTTCCGCATAATGAACCTGGGCCATGAGCCGGATAAACCAAAATATCATCACTTAATGGAAGTAAAATTTTTCTGGTGGTATTATACATTGCTTTGGCAAGCTCAATACGGGTTGCAGCAATATTACCCACGTTCTCTCGTAAATCAGGACGACCCACGTCACCAACAAATAACGTATCACCTGTAAATAATGCGTACTCTTTTCCACCTTCATCAATTAACAAAATGCTGATGCTGTCAGGCGAATGACCAGGGGTATTCAATGCCTTTAATGAAACATTACCCAGTTTTATCTCATCTCCGTTATCAAAAGTCTGATGAGGATACTCAGCACCTAATAATTTGCTTACATAAATTGTGGCTCCTGTTGTTTTTGCAATTTCCGAATGACTGCTGATAAAGTCTGCGTGCGGGTGTGTTTCGATTACGACAGTTATTGTTGCATTATGTTTCTTCGCAAACTCATAGTAAGGTTCTGGATTGCGTTCCGGATCAATCACTGCCATTTTATTTTCACCGATGATTGCATAGCTTGCATGTGCAAGTCCTTTGTCGTAAAACTGATGTACTATCATTTGTTTTTTAAAGTTTAAAAGTTTTTCCAATACACAATGCTAATTTTTAATTATTAATTCTCTTATGATAATATAAACTCCCATTGAGAGAATAAACCAGCCGAACAAAGGCTTCAATTGCTGGCTGCTGAATCTTCGGGCAAGCCTTTCACCAATAATAATTCCAGCCACTGCGAAGGTAGAGAATAGCAATAAAAATTTCCATTCGATAGGATGTAAAGTAATGGCTCCTAAAAAACCAATAAGACAATTAGATGCAATGATCACCAGCGAAGTGCCTACAGCAACACGAATTGGAAGCTTTACTAAAAACATCAAAGCCGGTATAATTAAAAAACCTCCACCTGCGCCAAGCAATCCCGTAACAAAACCTACTGAGCATCCTTTAAAAATTATTTGCGGATAGTTGTACTCAATTTTTACAGAGGGATCAATATCAGGTTTTTTTCCACGATGAATCATTGACACTGAAGAAACAAGCATCAGGATTGCAAACAAAACCATGATGAAAATATCTTTTGTAAACTGGAAATTTCCGATTGTGAAAAGTAAAGCGGGTATGATAGGGACTAACCAGAGTTTTGTTAAATAAATTACAACGATGGAAGGAAGTCCGAAAATTATTGCGGTTTTGTAATGCACAAGATTGTGACGTGTATATTGAATGGATCCTGCAAGACTGGTAACCCCAACAACAAATAAAGAGTAGGTGGTTGCTATTTCAGGTCTGATATGTACAAGGTAAACAAGAACGGGAACTGTTAAGATAGAACCTCCGCTTCCTATTAATCCAAGGCTTAACCCTATAGTTATAGCCGCAATATAACCCAGGATTGATAAAAAGGAAATGCTGAACATGAGAGGTGCAAAAGTAGCCGATAACCTTTATTAACTACGGCTGATCAGCTATTATAAAACTTTCAATGAAAAAAATTAATTACCTCCTATATCTTTTTGATAATCTTCCCATTTTTTGGTATTGTAAATATCCTCACCAAAATATTTTAATACTTCAATCAGTTGTTTCGGAGTTTGATAACCAGGAAGTGGACTTAGTAATGCAAATTTTTCATCTAAAAAAATAAATGTAGGATAACTCATTTGACCGTTCATTAATGATATTGCGAGTTCATTGGCTTTATTTTCAGGTTTATAAACAAAACGATTTCCCTGGAAATGAATAGTGTCTTTTGTCTCAGCATCAAGCTTGACTGCATAGAATTTATCATTCATATATTTAACTATGGCAGAGTCACGAAAAGTAGTTGCATCCATTCGCTTGCACCAGCCACACCAGTGTGTGTAGGAATCGATAAACATTTTTTTAGGTGTAGTATTACCTTTAGCAACTGCATCTTCAAAACTCATCCAATGAATAGGTGCGGTTTTATCTTCTACCTGTGCAGTGCAGGAATTGGTAATAAGTATGAAGCTAAAAACGATGAAGGCGGAAATATGATTTTTAAGTTTTTTCATGAATTCAAAGATAGGGCTTTTCGCAAATTAGTTATGAATTATGAGTTATGAATTCAGGCTCACCTTTAACTCATACCTCATAACTTTTTTAAGACCATTGCAAAATCATTCATCCAATATCCATTGCCTATATCAAAATCTTTTACTTCGTCAATTACAAATCCTGTTTTAAAATAGAAGTTAATTGCCTTGTAATTTTTTCTGTTTACAGTTAAACGTAAAGTATGCAAGTCTTTTATTTGATCAAATACCTGTTTAAAAAACCAGGTTCCTAAGCCGCGATGATGATAAGAGGTATCAATATACAATTTATGTAAAAAATAATTTCCGTTATCCTGTTTGCTATAGGAACAATATCCAACAGGCACATCATCAGCATAACAAAGTACGAAACTGTGACCTTCTTTAAATTGTTTTAATAACGCATCAGTAGAATACATTTTCTCCAGCATGTATTCAATCTGATCATTAGAAATAATTTCCGGATAATGGATTCTCCAAATTTTTTGTGCCAGCGAATTTATCAATGGAATTGCATCTTCTGTGGCAATTTTCGCTGAGCAGTTTTGCATAAACAATCAATGGGTTAAAAAATAATGGAACTGATTTTTTTAGTAAGAATATTTTTTGACTCTTCCCATGTTAACCCATTCAGCATAACAGGGTCTGGTTGATTATCAATATCCGAAAAGCTGGCGAGGCATCGAAGAACCGGTAATTCATCACTCCCTTTGTAGCGACTTTTATAAATCTCGAGCATTTGATTCAGGTCATATTTTCCAAATAAAGAAACAATATCCATATAATCTTTTTTTTCTCCACGTTGCATGATTGCAAATAATTTCATTGCAATAATTTCTTCAACATCAGCCATTCGAATGTCATCTATTATTATTGGTTCATGCACAAATGGAATATTCCAGGATAAAAAATCAACTTTAATATTATTGATTTTAAGAAAGACTCCGTGAACACCTGTAGTTATATCGGTAACATTTGTAAATGCTGAATTAACAGCAGCAATTATTTCTGAACTATTAAGTAATTTATCAGATACAAAATCTGCATCAACAGAAATGCGATGTCCGGTTTGTAAAGCAAGAGCTGTGCCTCCGCATAATCGAAATTGCTTAAACCGGATATTTTCTGAAATTGATTTAATTATACTTAATAATTGCTTCGAAGTAACCTCATAAAATAGTTGATTCATTTAGCTATATAACCTAAGACTCTTGCAAGATTAATAGCTTTTCCATCAATTCCACGTTGTGTTTTAAAAGCGTTTGAAATTTGTTCTTTAGAAAAATGTTTTAGTACATATTTTAAATCTTTTAACAATCCATATTGAAAAATGCGCGCAATAATGAAATCGCGATGTGTGGTTTCATCCAAAGTATTGATATCTGTATCCCAAAATGCTGTTTTGCTAAAAGGAATTTTCATAAAACAAATTTAAAAAATTAAAGCACGTAAGTGCCTTTTGAATTAAATTCAATAGTAAGGAAAGTCTAAAAAAATATTTCATCCTTCAAACACTGCATAAGTTTAAATCATCTGTCTGCTTGCTAAAAAGTACCTTCGCACCCGTGAATATTCTTACTACAGAAGGGTTAAGTAAATCTTACTCTGAAACATCGCTCTTTACTGATTTATCCATTTCGCTCAGCGAAGGGCAAAAAATTGCATTGATTGCTGCAAACGGAAGCGGCAAAACAACTTTGCTCCGCATTATTGCCGGAAAAGAAAAAGCTGACAGCGGAACGGTGTCCATGAGAAAGGATACAACTGTCGGATATCTTGAGCAGGATCCATTATTCCCACCTGCATCACTTGTAATGGATTGCATTTTTCAATATGATCATCCTGTAATGCATACGATAGGTGAGTATGAACGATTAATTGATATGGGCGAGCATGCTGATCCTAAGGAGCTGCAACGTGTGATGGATCGTTTGGATGCACTGAACGGTTGGGATTATGAATCACGTGCTGCAGAAGTGCTTGGAAAGTTAGGAATTCATGATCTTGATAAACCGGTAGGGCAATTATCAGGCGGACAAAAAAAGCGCGTAGCCCTTGCACGTTTGTTAATTGAACAACCTGATTTACTTTTTCTTGATGAGCCAACCAATCATCTCGATCTGGATATGATTGAATGGCTGGAGAAATATCTTGCACGGTTAAACAAAACTTTATTGCTTGTCAGTCACGATCGTTATTTTTTAGATTCAGTGTGTGATACCATTGTGGAATTGGAAAACGGAAAGGCATATACTTACAATGGTAATTATGCTTATTACTTAGAGAAAAAAGAACAGCGTGAGCAAATTGGTAAAGCGGAGATTGACAAAGCAAGAAACCTATACAGGCGTGAATTAGAATGGATGCGGAGGCAGCCGAAAGCACGCAGCACAAAGCAGAAAGCACGTGAGAATAGTTTTTATGATACAGAAGCAAAAGCAAACTCTCAGCGCAAAGAAGATAAGATGCAGATGACCATGCAGATGAGCCGCATGGGGAGTAAAATATTAGAGCTGGAAAATGTTTGCAAGGGTTATGATGATAAACAACTGATCAAAGATTTTTCCTACACCTTCAAACGCGGGGAAAAAATTGGTATCGTAGGAAAAAATGGTTCCGGCAAATCTACTTTGCTGAATATGATTATGGGTTTGGCAAAACCTGATAAAGGCAGGATCCGCTCAGGTGAAACAATGGTGTTTGGTTATTATTCACAGGACGGAATTAATCTGCAGGAAGAGAAACGTGTGATTGATGTAGTGAAAGACATTGCAGAATATGTGGAGACAGGAAGTGGTAACTGGATTAGTGTGTCACAATTTCTGCTGCATTTTAATTTTGAAGGAAGCAAGCAATATTCATTTGTATCAAAGCTAAGTGGTGGAGAAAAAAAACGTTTATACCTCCTTACGATTCTATTACGCAACCCTAACTTTTTAATTTTAGATGAACCCACCAATGATCTGGATATTGTTACTTTAAATGTTTTGGAAGATTTTTTACTGGGATACCAGGGATGCCTTTTAATGGTAACACACGATCGTTATTTTATGGATCGTCTCGTTGATCATGTGTTTGTATTGGATGGAAAAGGAAAGATAAAAGACATTCACGGCAACTATACTGATTATCGTGAAATGTTTGCTGATCAGGTTAAAGAAGAATCAACAAATGCTAAAACTTCTAAGCCCGTTCGTGCAGAGGAAGCAAAAACAAAATCCAACAAACTCAGCTATAAAGAGCAGCGTGCATTAGAAGTATTAGAAAAAGAAATGCAGTTTTTAGAAGCAAAGAAAGATGCATTGATGCTGAAGATGAATGCAGGGGATGCAACTCATGAGCAATTAGCGCAGTGGTCAGCGCAGTATCAGCAAACAGAAAAAGAAATAGAAGAAAAAACTGCGAAGTGGTTTCAAATGCAGGAGAAAAGTTAATGCAGCACAATGTGTTCTATTCAAATACAAAGAGGGCTTTCAATTTGAAAACCCTCTTTTATTATTGAACCGTATTAAATTTAAAACTGCTCCAGCTTCGAAAAGAAAAAGCTTCCTTCAATGGCTGCATTCTCATCACTATCCGAACCATGCACCGCATTTGCTTCAATGCTCTTAGCATACAACTTACGAATGGTTCCTTCTTCTGCTTTGGTGGGATCAGTGGCACCAATCAGCTTGCGAAAACTTTCTACTGCATTTTCTTTTTCAAGAATTGCAGCCACTATATTTCCTGATGACATGTAATTCACTAAATCTTTATAGAAAGGACGTTCTTTGTGAATCTCATAAAATTTGCCTGCAACTTCAGGAGTAAGGCGTGTATATTTCATTGCCACAATCCTGAATCCGTCTTTAATTATTTTGTCAATAATAGCACCGGTGTAACCGTTTTGAATAGCATCCGGCTTAAGCATTGTAAAAGTTTTGTTTGTACTCATTGTTTATCTCGTGTTTTTTTTAAAGTGGCGCAAAAGTAAATCGTTTACCTTTGAAACCCAATTCATATATGATTCCAGTTTTTGATTACACTGCGTTACTTGCTGTTAAAGAGCTGATCAATAACGCGCAACAAATTACTATTACCACCCATCACAAACCCGATGGTGATGCATTGGGATCTTCTCTTGCTTTATGTAATTATTTAAAGGCGTTGGGTAAAAATGTTACGGTGGTTTCTCCCAGTGAGTTTCCCGATTTTTTAGCATGGATGAAAGGAAGCAAAGAGGTGATTGATTTTATCCGTTCACCGAAAATTGCAACGGAACAACTCAATAAATCCGATCTAATTTTTTGTCTGGATTTTAATGATCCCCGCAGAGCAGAAAAAATGCAAACGGTATTAATGCAAACTACTGCAAAAAAAATATTGATTGATCATCACCTGCATCCTGTAAATTTTTGTGATTACACATTCTCCTATCCAGAAACTTGTGCAACTGCTGAAATCATTTATCATTTCATCGTTGCTCTTGGTGATATTAAAATGATTGATGCTGCTATTGCAGAATGTTTATATGCCGGTATCATGACTGATTCAGGCAGTTTCCGGTTTTCAAGTGTTACACCTGATACGCATCGCGTGGCAGCAGCATTATTAGAAGCAGGCGCTCAGCATTACAAAGTGCATGAATTGATTTTCGATAGTTTTTCATTGATGCGTTTGAAGTTTCTTGGCTTTTGTTTAAAAGAAAAACTCACAGTAATAAATGAATTTAATGCAGCATATGTTGCGGTAAGCAAAGCAGAGATGGATGCCTATCAGCACAAAACGGGCGACCTTGAAGGCGTAGTTAATTTTGCACTAAGTATTAAAGGAATAAAAATGGCAGCGTTGTTCAGTGAAGGTGACGGTATCATCAAAATTTCTTTCCGCAGTAAGGATGAATTTTCTGTTAAAGAACTTGCTGAAAAATATTTTGAAGGGGGCGGACATCGTAATGCAGCAGGAGGAAAGTCAAAGCTTAACCTGAATGATACAGTTGCAAAGTTTTTAGAAATTCTGCCGGATTACAAAGCAGCACTTGTTTCTTAATGCAAAAAATATTTTCAATAGTTGTTTTTGTTGGTTTGATGTTCATTATATCATGCAGTCATTCTTCCAACCAAACTCCTAAACCTGATGAAAAAAAAATCCGCGAAAAGCTGATTGACTTAAATAAAGAGAGGATTGCAGAGGAGAATGACCAGATTGATGAATACATTAATCGTTTCGGTTATAAAATGAATACAACTGAAACGGGTTTGCGATACATGATATTAAGTGTAGGCAAAGGTGAAACTCCAAATTGGATGTCGGAGGTAAAAGTAAAATACAGAGTGGATTTGCTGGATGGAACTTATTGCTATAGCTCTGACAGTTCAGGTGTGCTTGATATTAAACTTGGTCAAAGTGCTGAGCCTACGGGTTTGCAGGAAGGTGTACAGAAATTAAAAGCAGGCGGAAAAGCTTTATTGATTGTGCCTTCTTATCTTGCTTATGGATTAACAGGTGATGGAAATAAAATTAATGGAGCGCAATCATTGGTATATAATATTGAATTAGTAGAAATAAAAAAATAAAATGGGTTTACGGTTTACAGTTTACAGTGTACGGTTGCAATTAATTGCGCTTATTATATTGTTTAGTTTAGGATGCAATAAAAAAAACAACTGGAAAGAAACGGATACGGGTTTGCAGTATAAGATTTTTGAAGATAAAGGAGGCAGAAAAGCAAAGGTTGGTAATGCATTGCAATTGCATCTCATTTATAGAAATGGAGCTGATTCAGTTTTGTTTGATTCAAAATTTTTAGGTGATGCCTTTATCTTCGAGCTTACTGACCCTCCGTTTAAAGGAAGTCTGGAAGAAGGATTTACTATGATGGGTGAGGGTGACAGCGCTGCCTTTCTTATAGCGGCTGACTCCGTTTATAAGAATGTATTTCAACAGACTATGCCGGCACAAATGCCTCATGGGTCGAAGCTGCGTGTAGATGTTAAGATTAACAAAATCATGACTCCTTTGCAGTACAAAGCGTATTTGCGCAAACAGGAAAAATCACAGGAATGGAGTGAAGACGAATTGATAAGTAAATACATGTCAGACAATCAGCTCTCTGCAATACAGGAGAGCAGTGGCTTGTATTTTATTTCTTTTGTGGATGGCACAGGCAATCAATCACAAGCGGGTGATGATGTGGAAGTGAGTTATCTGGTTCGTTCTTTAAATGGTGAAGTATATGATGCATCAGAAAAAGGTTATCATTTTATAATGGGTGATACTTCATTGGTGAAAGGATGGAATGAAGGTATCGCAAAAATGAGAGAAGGAGGGAAAGCCAGATTTATTGTTCCATCTAAACTTGGTTATGGAGTAGCAGGTAATGGACAGGTTCCGCCAGATGCAACTTTAGTTTTTGATGTGGATTTAATTAAAATACACAAACAGGGAAACCTATAAAAAACGGGAAGCTTTGAGATAAGATTGGTCGGGATAAAACATGAAAAAACAAGAGCCGTCTTTAATCAGATTAATAATGGGTTCTGATAGATCTTCTGCAATAGCAGGACAACCCTGGCTGCGACCAAGGCGGCCATATTTTTTTATAAAATCTTCGCTCACATAAGATGCACCGTGAATCACGATAGCGCGGTTTTGTGCATTGTCGTTAATTCCTTTTTCCTGTCCTTTTAATAATAGACTCAATCCATGCTTTCCATTATAGGTTTCACCTGTAATATAAAATCCGAGACTCGACTGATAGGATTCTGCTTTGTTGCTGAATGAGTTTGCAAATTCTTCGCCTGAATTTCTACCATGAGCAACATAAGTATTCATCAGCAGTTTGCGTTTTTCAATATCAATAATGTAAAGGCGTTTTGAATTGGATGATTGAGACAGATCAACAATGGAAAGCACAGCTGACTTCTGCAGATTATTTTTCTTTTTCAGTTCATTATAACCAGCTAATGCTTTTTGAAATGTTTCCGCTTTTAAACCAATGGTTGATAATTGCAATTGATCATATAATGTAACAGCGTTAGGTTCAATATTTTCTTTCTCCGCATTATTATTTCCTGCATTCAGTGTGAGTGCAGATAACAGGAGAGATAAAAAGAAAATAATTTTCGAACCGTTTTTTTGCGGTTTTTGCATGAGGGAAATTTAAGCTACGGATTAATTGTTTTGGACAATAATGTAACTCAAAGGTAAGAAGTACACTCTTAAATAACAAAAAAACTTACAGGTTCATTAATTTTTTTAATCGCTGATTATGTCCATAAATATCCTCTCTGAAATTAAGCTGTCCTTCACCATCAACCCATGCAGTGAAATAAGCAATATAAACAGGAATCTTGTTAGCAAGTTTCACCGTTTTTTCTTCTTCGGCATTCATTGCTTCGGTTATTTTTTCTTCCGTCCATTCAGGATCATTACGCAACAGGTATTTAGCCAGTTTTAATGGTTCTGATAAACGGATGCAACCATGACTGAAAGCACGGTCCGTTTCGTTAAAGAGAGATTTTGCAGGGGAATCATGCAGGTAAATACTATGTGAATTCGGGAGCAAAAATTTTACTCTTCCCAGGGCATTATTTCCGCCTGGTTTTTGCCTGATTATATAGGGGAAATTATTTTTCACATCTTTCCAGTCAATATCTGATTCATCTACCGGTTTACCTGAGTGATCAACCACTTCCATGTTATGACTTGCAAGATAATTTTTGTCTTTTATGATAGCAGGTGCAGTTTCTTTCTCAATAATACTGCCCGGTATATTCCAATATGGAGCAAACACAATAAACTCCATCACATCATTAAATATTACCGTGTTATTTGAATCATTCCCAACCACCACATTAGAGCTCCATTGTTCTTTATCATCATTGTAAACATGAAGTATATATTCAGGAACATTCACCACCAGGTTCTCTCCTTTTAAATGTTCAGGCATCCAGCGGTATCGTTCCATATTTAAAAGTATTTCCCTGATCCGGTCTTTAACAGAAATATTTAATGCATCTATTGTCTTGTCAGCAATAATTCCGTCCGGTTCAATACCATGTCGTTTTTGAAATGACTTAACCGCTGCTTCCAGTTCATTGTTAAACAGTGTAGTATTATCATTTTTCGCTAAGTCACCCATTAAAAATAATTCCTGTTTAACAGAAAGCACATCATTATTGGCATCACCTTTTTTGAGTTTTTTAATGGCAGGTGAGAGCATCGTCCATCCTCCCTTACTTTCCATTTCCCTGTATTTAATCAATTGCTTTTTAAGCAAACCGTATTGATAAAATACAGGTTCATAAGTGGCAATGGCTTCCTCGTTGATAGTGAGAAGTGAATCAAGCAAATGAGGAAGGTCAATATCTTTTCTTTTAATCAGCCATTTGGATTTCTTCAGGTATTGATCGTTGGTTCCATTCCAGTTATCAGATGCAAACTGAAAGAAGACAGCACTTAATAAAAAATCGGTGTTGGCAGCAAGTGAGTCATTTGTTTTAAATCTCAACCGTTTCCGGGAAGCTAACTCGTTTAAACTTTTCAGCTGAACTGCTACCTGTGGCGATGGATTATAACTTCCTGTCTGGTGCTCATTCTGTAAGCGTGCTAAAAATTTTTTTGCATGGTTATTCAATCCACGATTGTCAAGCCATGCAGCAGTGTAATTTCTTTTTTGATAAAAAGTAGCGATATCCTGTTTATATGGTTTTGCAACAGAATGTGTTTTTATAAATGCACTTAGTTGCTGTTGATTAAAAATTAAATCCTCTTCACTTTGACGGCAAGATAAAAAATACATGCTAACAAACAGAAGGATTATAATGCGGAATTTTCTCATACACAAAATTTACAGCTTGCATTTAAATCTTTGTGCCATGCATAACATAGAATTACTTAAAGAATTGCTTTTAGATAAAT
>JANLUX010000187.1:0-8371 GCA_031363705.1 Bacteroidota bacterium | reverse complement strand
GATTTTCTTGGCGAATATTTTGGACTGAGTTATCTCCATGGTGCTTTTGTAACCGGTGGAGTAATTCTTATTGTTGTGCTGCTGCATTATCTCACTAAAATCAATCACATCATTTTGTTTTGGATTACATTTATTTTCACCCGCCCTTTCGGAGCCACCTTTGGCGACTTCCTTACCAAACCTGTTGACAAAGGTGGGTTGCATCTCGGCACTTTAAATGCATCAATAATTTCAATTGTTGTAATGACTGTTCTCCTTTTGATTGCTCAGCGGCAGCATAAATTAAAAGGACATGTTTTAACTTAAAAACGGAAGAGTTGACAGCGAGGTTTCCTGTTAATGAATTTCTAATTTCATCATTATATCCGTTTGCTCATCATTGCCTAATTTAAAAATATGTTTGTCAAATTCTACAAAGCCATTTTTTTTATAAAAATTAATGGCTCTTGGATTTTTTTCCCAAACACCCAACCATATATAATTCACGTCAGATTTTTTTGCAATGTTAAAAGCAATGTTGTATAAAATTTGTCCAACGTTTTTGCCATGAAATTCTTTGAGTACATATATCCGTTCTATTTCAAGTGTTTTTTGATCTCTAAGTTCACTCTGAGCATGAGCAAAATTTATTTTCAAATAGCCGATAATGTTAGTGTTAAGTATGGCGAAGTAGAATTCAGAGTTTGGATTTTTTAATTCGGTTGTAAGCTTATTAACTGAAAAACTTTCGTCCAAATATTTTTGCATGTTTTCTTCAGTGTTTGAGTCTGCAAAAGTTTCGAGAAAAGTTTGTTTGCCAATTTTTTGTAATTGTTCAATATCGGTTAGTCCGATTATTTTTGTTTTTATTGTGTCCAAAATTGTATTATTTATTTGCCGATATTATATGATTAATTATAGATGTATCCTTTTGTTGAATACATTATTAATGTAGGGATTAAAAATGCTGATGGATGGAAGTTTGTTTAGATGTATTAATACCTTTTAGAAGAAGCCATAAGCTAAAAAATAATTCAGCTGCAAAACAAGGAATGAGAATAGCGGGATATATAAGTTTTACTAATGCAGGGAAAAGAAACCAAATGATACTATTGGAAAAATAACATAATCCAGCGATTGCAATAAATATTCCTAATACACGGGGGAAATATGCAGATTTATAAATCATGTAACCAAGGAAAATTAAGTGGACGCCAAAAAACAAAAGTGAAATGTTATAGCCTGAACCATGTACTTTTAATGACAGGAGCCCTAATGCTTCGAGCTGCGTTTTATCGAAAACGGTGAGGTAATTTATCTCATCAAGAAAGAAAAGGGTGGCGTAATGACTAAGCGCTATGACGGCTAAAATAATAATACTTGCAAGGCGAAAAAAGGTGGAAAAAAGAGATAAATTTTTGTTGAAATCACTAAGCAGAATAAAAAGTATCGTTGTTACTCCAATATCACATACCAGCATCATTAATTCGCTTACAAATCCAAACCGATACCAAAGCTCTGATGCACGAATATTATTCGCAGTAACAGAGGCATTCTGGTAGTCAACCAGATTGTCGCGAACAAAGATTTGGGCAATGAGTCCAAACCCGATTATAAGCAGATAAAGAAATCCTGCAATTCTTGCAATTTTTACTTTTGAGTTCATTTATTTTATAGGGCTTATTTCAAGTATGATTTGGGAAACAACGAGGGAAATAACTTGTTAATTTATTTTTGGGAAAGTTCAACAATTTTCCAATAAGAATCTTTTCGGGAAACTTTACCATTACTAAATTCCCAATGATCGCAACCTCTCACCTTGACATTTACTCCTGCAGTTGTTGTTCCGGTTAGTGTCCATTCTGACACTCCTCGGTTGCCATCAGTTGATATCCAATGCAGATCATCACCGTAATGTACATTAGGAATGCCTTTGAAGCGACCAGCAAGGGCTTCACGCACTTGTGCCTTTCCTGTAAAACGTTGACCCCGCGGGTGAGGTCCTCTTGGAAAATCAAATGTGCAATCATCAGAGAAAAATTCCATTATTGCATCAAGGTCGTGGCGATTGAATGATTCAAGAATTTGTTTTAAGGTTTCTGTAGTGATTTTCATTTTTTGTGAGCTGGGTTCAATTAGAGATGTTTTATTGCATTTCTACATAAAAATTTAATGCATTTAAATCCTATAAATAATATATCTCTAAAAAAATTTAAAAATATTTTTCAAAATTAACTGCTTTAACAAGATAGGAGGGAGAGCAGTCAGAATTTAAGTTACCAATTCAATGTACCGTTGATTTTCCGGCAATTCTTTTTCTATTTCAATTGTCTTGATATTGAAATTTTTTTCCAGGGTTTTTATAACCTTCTTTATATTTTTTGTTCTCACAATCGCGTTGCCATCTGTTGCCAGCACATTTGCAACAGCTTTCAAATAGCCCATATCAGGATCCTCTTTCATTAAATAATTTATTTTTTTTCTTGGTGATTAAATAATTATGCCTTATGATTTCGTAATTCCGGTTCCACTTTTCAGCTTTCGGGCATAATTTTTTTATTTGTATCCTTAAAACAAAACATAAAAACGTATGAAAAAATTTTACACAATTTTACTTGCACTAATCCTGACAGGAGTTGCCAGATCGAACGCCACAGTGATGATTGTGACGGTTTCTGATTTCCAGTTTGCCCCTGCTAATTTCACCGTAAATGCAGGCGATACCATTATGTGGGTTTGGAACAGCGGTACTCACACTACCACCTCTAATAATATTCCGCCCGGAGCACTGCCTTGGGATGCACCAATTGATAACAGCTCTCCTATATATGTTTACATACCACTTGTAGGAGGAAATTATGATTATGAATGTGATTTTCATAGTCAGATGCAAGCCACTTTTACAGTGGTGGGTACTGTTGGAATTGAGCAACCGGTTTCTTCTGGAAATGCATCGCTTAATACTTCTATGACAGGTGCTTCTCAATTAAACATTACCTATAATTTGCCATCTGCAGGTGTGGTTGATTTAGCGATATATGATTTAATAGGTAACAAGGTGCTTACAATTTCTAAGGATGCTGTAAGTGCAGGATTACATGCAGCTAGGGTTAATGTGGAAGGATTACAAAAAGGTGTGTATCTTTTAAATATGCAGTTTGGTGAAGGAAATATTACACGCAAAATAATGGTGCAATAAGTTGCAGATTCACATTTGAGAATTTACTTTATTTCAAGAAGGTTGTTTATTGCAAACAGCCTTCTTTTTTGATTTATTTAATGGGGTAATCACCTCATAATCCTATAACAAAGCCAGCCAAAGCATCCGTAAACTCTTTTTCCTATATTTGCCGCCTCTAAAAAATAACCCCTGTAATCAATGCAAAGTAAAGGAGCCATTAAAGTATTAGCCATCGTGCTGGCGTTAGTTTGTTTATATCAACTTTCATTCACATTTGTAACCCGCAGAGTTGAAAATAAGGCGCACGAATATGCCAAAGGAGATGAGAAAAAAGAGAAAGCATATCTTGATTCAATTTCGCAAAAAGGCGTTTATAACCTGGGCGTTAAAGATTATACGTATCTCGAGTGCAAGGAGCGTGAAATAAATTTAGGTCTTGACCTTAAAGGAGGGATGAACGTAACCCTGGAGGTGAGCGTGGTGGATCTTATCCGTTCAATGGCAAACTACAGCACTGATCCCACTTTTAATAAAGCCATTGCTGAGGCACAGGAAATGCAGAAAAACAGCCAGGACGATTTTGTAACTCTCTTTGGTCGTGCTTTTAATAAGGTGGATCCCAATGGGAAATTAGCAGCCATTTTTAATACTGTGGATTTACAGGATCGTATCAACTTTAATTCTTCTAACGATGAAGTTTTAAAAGTAATACGCACTGAGTCTGATGCTGCCATCAGCCGTTCATTTAATATTTTGAGAACACGTATTGATAAATTCGGGGTATCTCAACCCAATATTCAGCAGCTTGGTTCCGGACGTATTCTGGTTGAATTACCGGGAGTGAAAGAACCAGATCGTGTGCGTAAGCTTTTACAGGGAACTGCCAAACTTGAATTTTGGGAAACTTACACTTTTGCTGAGATTGCCCCTGCCTTGGTGGAAATTAATAAGAAACTGGCTGCTGAATTAAAGGTGGATTCTTTAACTAAATCATTACAAAGCGATTCAACATTAAATACTACAACCAATCTTTCAGCTACTCCTGACAGCGCCACTGCGCAGGCTAATACTGACACTACAAAAAAGAATAAGCTGCTTGGCGAGATGGGTAAAGATACCACAGCTAAAAAAGATACTTCCCAGCAAAAATCATTTGAAGAATTCAGCCAGGAAAATCCGCTGTTTGCCATTTTATTACCTGCTGATTTCCAGGTACAGACACAGGAAGATAAAGCAGCAGTTGACAAACAGGCTATTGCCGGTTATGCTTTGTTTAAGGATACCTCCAAAGTAAATGCACTGGTAGCACGTACAGATATTAAATCAATGCTTCCGCGAAATTTAAGGTTATTATGGGCGGCAAAACCCCGTACTAAAGAAAGCCAGTTGCTGGAGTTAGTTGCCATAAAAGTTACCAGCCGTGATGGTTTGGCTCCGTTAGATGGTGCCGCTATCAGTGATGCACGTCAGGATTTTGGACAGTTTAACAACAGCCCTGAGATTAGCATGAGAATGAATGCTGATGGTGCTAAAACATGGAAACGCCTTACCGGTGAAAATATAGGACATGCAATTGCAATTGTGCTTGATGACATGGTTTATTCCTATCCCAATGTAATGGGCGAAATTCCAAATGGTAACTCTTCAATCACGGGTAATTTTGAGATTAATGAGGCAAAAGACTTAGCTAATATTCTCAAGGCAGGTAAGCTTCCGGCTCCGGCACGTATTGTAGAAGAAGCTGTGGTTGGACCATCATTGGGTGATGAAGCCATTCAGAATGGTTTGCTTTCATTTCTTATAGCATTGATTGTGGTTTTAATTTACATGGTAGTGTATTATAACAATGCGGGATTTGTAGCTGACATTGCTTTATTCTGCAACGTATTTTTTATCATGGGTGTGCTTGCATCGCTGGGAGCAGTTTTAACATTACCCGGTATTGCAGGTATCGTACTTATTATTGGTATGTCAGTGGATGCCAACATCCTCATCTTTGAGCGAGTCCGTGAAGAGTTATCAGCAGGAAAGGGAATACGCCTTGCTATTTCAGATGGTTATAAACATGCGTTACCGTCCATTATTGATTCTAACATAACCACCCTTTTATTGGGAATAATTCTTTATTCATTTGGAAGTGGACCTGTTCAGGGATTTGCAACAACACTGATCATTGGTATTCTCTGCTCTTTATTCAGCGCATTGTTTATTTCAAGATTGATATTTGAGTGGAGATTGGATAAAAATAAACCAATCAAATTCTGGAATGATTTCTCAAAAGGTGCGTTTAAAAATGTAAACATCAATTTTGTTGGAAGACGTAAATCCTATTATATCTTTTCAGGAATCATTATACTTGGAGGTATTATTTCAATCGCTACCAAAGGCTTTAACTTCGGAGTTGACTTTAAAGGCGGTCGAACTTATGTAGTCGAGTTTAATGAATCGCATCACACCGAAGAAATACGCACGGCACTGGCAACCCCGTTAGAACACGCACCGGATGTAAAAACTTTTGGAGGCAATAACCGCTATAAGATTACCACTGCATACCTAATTAATGAAGTAAGCGCTGATGCAGAAAGCAAAGTGGTTGCTCAAATGTATAACGGACTGCAAAAATTTTTTCCAAATAACAGCTTAGAGCAATTCAAGGGAAAGATTATTACCTCCCAAAAAGTGGGTCCTACTATTGCTGATGACGTTCGGCAAAGTGCTATTTGGGCGGTGTTGCTCGGTTGTGTAATGATGTTCTTCTATATTTTAATCCGTTTCCGTAAATGGCAATATGGACTGGGTGCCACTGTAGCCTTGTTGCATGATGTGCTGGTGGTTCTTTCATTCTATTCCATCTGCAATGGGATATTGCCTTTCACATTGGAGATCAACCAGGATTTTATTGCTGCTTTGCTCACTGTAATGGGTTACTCCATGACGGATACGGTAGTAGTGTTTGACAGGGTGCGTGAATATCTCAATGATCATCCAAATATGGAACATAAAACTGTTATTAATAAAGCATTGAATGCAACACTGAGCCGTACGATTAATACCTCACTTACCATTTTCTTTGTATTGCTTACCATCTTTATTTTTGGTGGTGATGTAATCCGCGGATTTTCTTTTGCATTGTTAATAGGTATTGTTATCGGAACTTATTCTTCTATTTGCATCGCTACACCAATCGTAGTTGATCTTGATAAAACCCCTGCATCTGAGCCTCAGAAAGAGCGTGGCAAAAGACTGGTGAACAGTTAATCAGGAATATTATTTTCCCTAAAATCGAAAGCTGCTGAAAAGACGCTTTCGATTTTTTTTTGATCTATCCGGAGTTTCACCATGGCATGTAATTTTTAATAAAGCAGTTATGATACTACAGTTAAATCCTGCTATATTAGTGGAGACGCCCTTAGGAACCGGACAGGCAATTTTTATAATAGATTATGGGATGCATCAAAACACTTGTTGGATTGTAGCGATGCAAAAAGATGGAGTGATTAAGCATTTTGATTGCAACGATATTATAATGTCAACCAATTATACTTATGGTGTTAACCTGATGAAGCATACTAATCATCCGGTAGAAAAAAAAACAGGTAAAGCTTCTGAAGCTAAATCAGCCAGATAAATATTATTTTATTCATTCACGGTTATCTGTAACCCCTCCGATTATCTTTGCATTATTAACACGAACAATAATAAACCACTTATTATAGGTGCAATAACATTGGCAATCCTATTTGCCGGTGCAGTAGCTTTTGCATATTATTTAAACAAACCTAAGGCTGTGCTGCCTTATTTTGGACAGGATGGCGAATCAAGTAAACAGCATGTAATTTCTGAATTTAATTTAACCGATCAACGGGGAATAAGTATTACACGTGATAGCATTAAAGGAAAAATATTTGTCACGGATTTCTTTTTTACTACTTGCAAAACCATTTGTCCTTTAATGACAAACCAAATGCAGCGCTTGTACCAGCAGTATGAAAATGATCCGTCAATCTGTTTTGTTTCTTATACTGTGGATCCTGAAACTGACACTCCTCAAATACTTGCCGATTATGCTCAACAAAAAAAAGCATCAGCAGGTAAATGGTATTTTCTTACCGGAGATAAAAAACAGATTTATGATTTAGCACGCAACGCTTATTTTGTGAGCGCAACTCAGGGTGATGGGGGAGAGGATGATTTCGTGCACACACAAAACTTCGCACTCATAGATAAAACAATGCACATACGCGGTTATTATGATGGAACTGATTCTTTAGAGATTAATAAACTGATGAAGGATATTGAAGTGCTGAGAGAGGAATAGTTTACGGTTTACGGTTTACAGTTTGCAGTTTACATGAGGCATTTCATTCGTTGTATTTGTAATTCATTCGTTAATTAGTATGCATCATTTGCAAAGCGTAAACCCTTTATTCCGTCACTGGCACTAAGCTCACATTCAGTATTTCCCTTTCTCCACTATCAACTATTATATTGGATTTATCTTCCGTGATATAGGTCGGCAATTCAAAAGTCACATTCCATACTTCAGGGTTAACCGGAATCTTATACTTTCCTTCACTGTCTGTCATATCTTCGTAAATCTTTGTACCGTTTGAAGCCATTACCTTCACCATTTGCAATGGAACATTACTTTCCGAATCCACCACGATTCCTGTTATTTGAGTTTGATAGTGTACGGGGTTCATTATGCGTTTTCTCCTCAGTTGGTGTCCTCAGGCTGACCGAGAACATATCTAACTTGCATTGATGATAATTAATTTTAAAAAAAGCAAGTTGACTACTTAAGCAACTTGTAATTTAAATGATGTGTTGAATAACTTTAAGATATTTTCTGCTATGCTTAACAAACTAAATTCTCCGTTTACTTTTTTCTTTCCTCTTAAGCTGAACATTTTAAAGTTTTTGTTAAATTTCATGTTTCCCCAAATGGGTTCGATGGTGCATTGTCGCTTCTGATACAATGCTTTTCCTTCTGCTGTGGTTAAGCGATCGCGCGCTTGTTGTCTTAATGGCTCTCTGAGTTCCTGATGCAGCGTTCGGTAATCTCCGGTAGTGCATTGTGCATGCACAGTACAGGTTTTGCAGGCGGTGGCTTGATAAACTTTTGTTTGTTTTCTGTGTGGTTGGTGTTCCTTCCACCAACCACTGCCATGCAAACGAACCTAAGCATAAAGAAAGCTTAAATATGTTCAG
>JANLUX010000160.1:0-5937 GCA_031363705.1 Bacteroidota bacterium | reverse complement strand
GGGAACAAGCATATAACAAACCATTATTCGGCATCGGTTTTCAATATTGGAATCTTGGTAATAATGCAGAGTTGGGAAATGCCTATGGCGTTTTTCCGCAGATATTATTTCCTATTAATCAATCACCTCATTTGTTATTGAGTGGCCGGTTGGCGTGCGGTGTAGGATATATTGAAAAAACATTTGACCGTTTAGAAAATCATAAGAATGTAGCTATTGGTACACCTATAAATTGTTTAATCAGCTTTGGTCTTTATGCACGTGCATTTGTACACAAGCGCACACAAATAGTAACAGGCTTGGAGTTCACACATATGAGTAACGGTGGATTTAAAGTGCCGAATCTGGGAGTCAATATTCCAACACTTAATATCGGCATAAGCCAATTTCTTGGGGAGAAACAAGCTTTTTATCCTAAGCGAACAATTGCAAAACCACGTTCAACTGTAATCAATCTTTTAGTTGCAGGTGGCATTAAAGAAATTGTTCCTCCCGGTGGAAATAAACATGGTGCATTAAGTCTCACTGCAACTTATAGCAAAAGCTTAAGTCTTAAAAGCAGCATTGGAGCTGGTGTTGATGTGTTGTATGATCACAGCATTGGTACGCGTTTGAGAGGTGATTCTGTAAGCGTTCCTGATTTTACTTATTCAATGCGTTCGGGTATTCATGTGAGTTATGAATTTAAAGTGCAAAAGTTATCCATCTTGTTTGAAAATGGTTTTTATCTATACAACAGGTATGTTGGTGACGGCAGTATTTACACACGGCTCTGTCTGCGCTATCATTTCAATGATCGGTATTTTGCTGTTCTTAATTTGAAATCACATTTTGCAAAAGCTGATTATTGGGAATACGGAATCGGAATGCGGTTAAAACAATCCCGATCAATCGGGACATCAAAATAATTATGAAACAATCTTTATTTTTTGTTTTTGTTTTGGTTTTGCTTCAGTACGGTTGCAAGAAAGATTCATTGCACAATTGCATAGAAGGCACCGGAAGTGTTACGACTGAAACAAGAAATGTTAAACCCTTTACACAAATTGAATTATACAATAACGTTGATCTCATTTTACATATTGATTCTTCTTATGGTTTGACGGTGACTGCAGGAGCGCACCTGGTTGATGGTATATCTACAGAGGTTGAAGATGGAATTCTGAAATTAAAAAACAAAAACCGTTGCAACTGGCTGCGCAGTTTCAAAAATAATTTTGTTGTGGATGTGTGGGTAAAATCATTGAATCACATCACGATATATGATGCTTCAGGAAACATTGATTTTGCAGATACCTTAAAACAGGATTTCCGGTTTGACAGCTGGAGCAGCACCGGTGACTATCATCTCAAACTAAATTGCAATACTGCTACTTTAGCGTTACATACCGGTCCGGCAGATTTATATGCTGAAGGACATGTAGGAGTGAATTATGTTTACAGTGTGGGTTATGGCAAAATGGATTTGCGGAATGTGGATGCTGATGATGTGTATGTAAAAAACGGTGGAACCAATGACTTATACATTAATGCAAATAAAATAATCGGTGCAACACTTACCTATGTAGGAAATATTTATTACCGGGGAAATCCTTCACAGGTGAATGAAGTGTTTAGCAATAAAGGAAGACTTATAAAAATTAATTAAATAAAAATAAAAAATTGTTAGTACTTAATAATATCACTTTTGAATTTGGCTCACGTGCACTTTACCGTGATGCATTCTGGCACATTAAACCAAATGAAAAAATCGGTTTGATTGGTGCCAATGGAACAGGTAAATCAACATTGCTTCGTGTAATAACAGGAGAATACAGTATCAATAGCGGTGACATTACACGCAGGCGTGATATGTCACTTGGTTTTTTAAACCAGGATTTGCTTAGCTATCAATCTGACTTTAGTATTCTGCATGTTGCCATGGAGGCATTTGAACGGGAGAATGAATTGCACGACAAGATTGAAGATTTGCTGGAAAGAATGGAGCATGATCACAGCGAAGATATTATGCATAAGCTGCATGATGCACAAACGGAGTTTGACGCATTGGATGGTTATAATATTCAACATAAAGCAGAAGCAATACTGGAAGGGTTAGGTTTCAGCACTGCTGATTTAAAACGTCCGTTAAAAGAATTTTCAGGAGGCTGGCGAATGCGTGTAATGCTTGCAAAAATATTATTACGCAAACCTGATTTGTTGTTATTGGATGAGCCTACAAACCATCTTGATCTTCCTTCTATTTTATGGTTAGAAGAATATTTATTTAACTATGAAGGCACGGTAGTGATTGTTTCTCACGATCGTTATTTTCTTGAGAAGATTGTAAACAGGATTGTGGAAATAGAAAACGAAAAAATTACTGTGTACACCGGCAGCTATTCTTTTTATCTCGAAGAAAAAGAAATCAGAAGAGAGCTTCAGCAAAGCCAGTTCCGTAACCAGCAGAAATATATTGATGAGCAGGAAAAATTAATTAACCGCTTTCGCGCGAAAGCATCCAAAGCAAAAATGGCGCAGTCAAGAATTAAGATGCTTGATAAGTTAGAACGCATTGCAGATGTGGAAGGACCCAAGAGCGGCATAAAAATTAATTTCAATGTGGGGATGCAACCCGGTAGAATCGTAGCGCATCTCGATATTAAAAGCAAGAAATATGGTGACCAGATAATTTTAGAAAATACAAAAGCAATTGTTGAGCGTGGAGATAAAATAGCGCTCATCGGAGCGAACGGAAGAGGAAAATCAACTTTGCTGAGAATGATGGCGGGCACTGAACCCTTTGAAGGTGTTGCTCAACCTGCTTACAATGTGCAGGAATCATTCTATGCACAACATCAGCTGGAAAGCTTAAATATCCAGAATGAAATGCTGCAGGAGCTGCAGCAATTTGCACCGGAAGAAAATGACCAGTACCTCCGGAAATTATTAGGCGCATTTCTTTTTAAGGGAGATGATGTCTTCAAAAAAATCAAAGTTTTATCAGGTGGAGAGAAAGCAAGAGTTGCATTGGCAAAAACAATTTTAGCGAAAGCGAATTTTTTATTGCTCGATGAGCCCACCAATCACCTTGATATGCAAACAGTAAATATTCTGATTGATGTATTGCAGCGATATGAAGGAACTTTTGTTGTGGTATCTCACGACCGCTTTTTCTTAGCTGAGATTGCAAATAAAATTTGGTACATAGAAGATCATAAGCTAAAAGAATATCCCGGAACCTATGATGAGTATGAAGAGTGGCAGGAGAGAAAACGAACCGAAAAAATTATTGCACCGGTAAAAGAAGTTAAGAAAGTTGATGAAGCTGCTCAAAAAAATAACGAGGAAATAAAAGAGCGTAAAAAGCAATTGCAGAAATTAGAAAACAATGCAAAGAAGTTAGAAGAAGAAATTAATGTTCTTAAAAAACAAAAAGAAAACCTCGAACAACAATTAGCTGATCCTGTAGTTTATGCCAATGCACAAAAGTCAAAAGGCATTAATGGAGAAATTCAACTGGTTGAGAAAATGATCAGGGAAAAAGAAAAAACGTGGGAAGCAGCTTATACTTTGTGGATGGATTCGGCAGATGAGAAATAAAATTGTTTTACAAATACCCCTGTCAGGGTTTAAAACCCTGACAGGGGTTAACCAAATAGGAATGAAAAAACATTTTTTATTTTTCTTCGTGTCTTTGTGCCTTTGCGGCAAATCTCTTTCTCAGGAATCAGACTATTTTAAAGATGATCATCTTCGTTATGAGAATCACATCTATCGCCCAAACATCAAAACAATAATTTTAGAATTAGACAATCATCCGCTTAGTGATCCAATAATTGAACTTGGAAGTGAACAACGTTTACATTTAAGCTTTGATGATCTGGATGGTGAGAGTAAAGATTATTCCTATAAATTTTTTCACTGCGATCCGCGCTGGAACCTCTCCCCACTTGACGAAACAGAATTTCTGGAAGGTTTTTATTCCGAGCACATCACTTCCTACAAGCCATCATTCAACACACTTCAACCCTATTATCATTTCAATGCAGTTTTCCCGAATTCGCAAATGCGTTTTACAAAATCAGGTAATTATGTTTTGATGGTTTATGAAAATAATGATACTGACAAACCAATCCTCACCCAACGTTTTCAGATAGTTGAATCGCATGTAAAAATTCTTCCCAACATTCATCGAGCAACAATTGTGGATCAGCGAAACACCAGTCAGGAAATTGATTTTAATATCACCTATAATAATTATCCCATCCAAAGTCCTTTCAGTGAGTTGACTGTTGTGCTGCGGCAAAACAATCGCTGGGACAATGCAGTGTATGACATCAAGCCATTATTTATGAAACAGAATGAGCTCGAATATAATTACGAGGATGCAAATGTTTTTAATGGAGGAAATGAATTCAGGAATTTTGATATACGCACCACAAAATTTCAAACTCAGTTTGTAAAAAAAATTGAGCTTGACTCAACAAACACTTTCAATATTTATCTTAAAGATGAAGAGAGCCGTTCCTTTAAACGTTATTCTATCGAAGATGATATCAACGGACGTTATCTGGTGAAAGTTTATGATGGTGGTGATAGTGAAACAGAATCCGATTATGTGTATGTTCACTTTCGGCTGAAGTCAGATGATGTGATGCCCAACGGAAATTATTACATCTATGGAGCACTCACCAATTGGTCAACGGAACCATTAGCAAGGTTAACGTACAATTATGATGAGCAGGCTTACGAGGTGAAGTTATACTTGAAGCAGGGATATTATAATTATCAGTATGTGTTTGTGGAAGACGGTAAGAAAATACCTGATGAAACATTGATAGAAGGCAATCATTTTGAGACGGAGAATGAATATTCTATCATGGTTTATCAGCAGTTGCCGGGCAGCCGTTATCAGCGGTTAATCGGTTATAAAAAGCTTTCCTCCAAAAATATCTACTGATTTTCATCTCAGTAAATCAGCACTTTTACCAACCGCCCAATAAGTTTTGTCAAATAGTAATTCGTTTGTAGATTTGTAGATATATTTTTGGTTAAAGAAAAAAATAAACCCTATGGCAATATTTACAGAAGTTACTGCCGGCATTAAAGTGAGTGTTGAAACATTCTACCAGCCAACCCACAGTAATCCAACACAATCACATTATGTATTTGCATACCGTATAACTATTCAGAATGACAGCGAGCATGCGATCAGGTTAAAACGCAGGCATTGGTACATAGTAGATTCTGATAACACCAGACGCGAAGTGGAAGGTGAAGGTGTGGTGGGAGAACAACCCTATGTTGCCCCCAGCGAAACTTACCGTTATGTTTCCGGTTGCAACCTTAACACCGAGATTGGTAAGATGTATGGCACTTACTTAATGGAAAGACAGTTAGATAAAAAATTATTTTTCGTTAAAATTCCGGAATTCCGGATGGTGGTCCCGAGCAAACTCAACTAAGAAGTTTGCAATCAATCTCTCAACAAATACAAGTCTCGCGGTGCGGGACTTTTTTTATTTAAGCAAACTGTACTTTTTCTCTTAATACTAGTAAAGAGTAATTGATTAGGATGAAGCAGGAAAAAGTTAAGCGAGACAAAGTCTTATTAATTACTATTACATTCTTAAACATCAAAACCAATGACAATACCTGTTGAATTTTTATATGTAAATTATGGAATACAAGCGCTGCTTCTAGTAGCTCAATTAATTCTATTTCTTGTTTTTAAAAATGCCCTCCCAAGTTATTTTAATGAGAAAGGAAAAAATCTTGCTACTAAAGAAGACATTGGAGAAATTACAAAAAAAGTTGAGGAGGTAAAAAAATCATTTACTACACAAACAGAAAAATTAAAAGCCAATCTCCAGCTACTTACAAATATTCAAGGTGGATTTTTACAACAGGAGATTAATTCAATTATTGATTTAAACGAAAAATATTTTGCTTGGC
>JANLUX010000113.1:0-2296 GCA_031363705.1 Bacteroidota bacterium | reverse complement strand
AAAATAAAATTCTATTCTTAAATTTAAAAGCGACATCAATGGTGTCGCTTTTTTTATGTCTGATTTTTTAATTATTATTCTATTATAATTTTAATTATTTCTGTTAAATTTTATTTCAGTGTTATATAAAAATTAATATTTTTTTATAAAAAACAATAAACCAAACTACCTCATTTTCATTGGTGAAATATAATTTTTTGTTGTTGTGTTTTGCTTTTCATTGTTTGACCTTTGTAAGTAACATCCACTGTTAGAAAAAAATAATAACAATAATAAATTTAGATGACAGAACCTTTGATTATAACTTCCTTCCAAACTAACAAGCTCTTTCTTTCACCATTATTAAAAATAAAGTATCCAACATTTTGGAATCACTTTAATTCAGCATTGAAACAAAATAATATTGATTACCATTTTATTCCTTTTACAAAAGATGTTTGGGTGACTGATTTTATGCCTGTGCAAGTCACCAATGAAAAACTGATCCGTTTCCAATACAAGCCGTCATACTTAACGGGAAGGTATAAAGAAACAATCACTGATAACAAAGCCATTTGTGCTGAAATGAAAATCACAACTATTGATTCAGAAATAATTTTTGAAGGTGGCAATGTTACACAAATGAAAAATAAAGTATTGATTTCAGAACGTGTTTTGGCAGAGAATGAAAAATTCACAGGAAAAGAATTAGTGAAAGAGCTGGAGAAATTATTTGAATGCGCTGTCATTATTATTCCTGTTGAGCCGAATGATTTTACTGGACATGCTGATGGAATGATCAGAAATTATAAAGACAATATTGTTTTAGTCAATGATTATAGCTTTCATAAAAGATTTGAAAAACGCTTTCACAAATATTTGGCGAAAGCGGAGATAAAATTTATAACAGTTCCTTATTATGGTTTTGAAAACAAAAGTGTGTATGATGCCTGTGGTATGTACATAAATTATTTGCATTTGCAGAAATATATATTTCTTCCCGTTTTTAATCTTGCAACTGATAATGCAGCCATTGAACAATTTGAAAAACTTTTTCCTGATGATAAAGTGGTTCCTGTTCTCTGCAATGATCTGGCAAAAGATGGAGGAGCGGTAAACTGCATATCATGGAATATTAAAAAATAAATTAAATGGAATACAATAAAAGCGCACTCAAAAAAGTTTCTTTGTTTAAAGAAATATTAACCCCTCCAACACAACCAAATGATAAACGTTGGCATGATAGAGATAGTCTGGAACGCACGGTTTATGCTTTTTCAAAATGTTTTTATGATGCAAATGTGCTTGACCAAAACTGGATGGATTTTCAGGACGAAGCATCTGCTAACTACAAAAAAGACGGATGGATTGAAAATTTATCCATAGAGAAAATATGCTCGTTCTTAACTGTCCTTGTTCGCAAAGACAGATTCAGTGAAGGTTTTCTTTTAATGATGGTTGAAGATGGAATTGTAGCGAAGATACTGGCAAGGCTTCAGGAAGTAAATGAATAAATATTTATCTCAGCAGTTTTTTTATTGCACGATTTTACCAATCAACATTTAATACTTTTGCATTATGAAAGACACCAGTAAAATGAAATTCGGAACCAAAGCCATTCATGCAGGTCAGGAGCCAGATCCGAGCACCGGAGCCATTATGACTCCTATTTACCAGACTTCTACTTATGTGCAGGAATCACCGGGCAAGCATAAAGGTTATGCGTATGCACGTGGAAAAAATCCAACACGCAGTGCCCTGGAAAAAAATATTGCAGCATTAGAGAATGCGAAATATGGATTGTGTTTCAGCAGCGGGATGGGTGCAAGTGATGCGGTGATTAAACTTTTACGTCCTGGCGATGAAGTGATAGCAGGTAATGATTTGTATGGCGGAACATACAGGATGTTTACAAAAGTGTTTGCACATTTTGGGATTAAATTTCATTTTATCAATATGCATGATGCTTCAAACATCAATAACTATATCAACAAAAACACAAAAATGCTGTGGGTGGAAACTCCAACCAATCCCACCATGCAGATTGTAGATTTAAAAGCCTGTGGTGAAATCACTGCAAAAAATAATTTATTGTTTGTTGTTGACAATACGTTTGCTTCTCCTTATTTGCAAAACCCGCTTGATTTTGGAGCACATATTGTTTTGCATTCTGTAACAAAATATATCGGTGGTCATTCGGATGTGGTGATGGGTGCATTGTGTATGAATGATGATAAATTACATGAACAACTTGCATTTATTCATAATTCCTGTGGTGCAACCCCCGGACCGATGGATAGTTTTTTAGTGTTGCGTG
>JANLUX010000076.1:0-3882 GCA_031363705.1 Bacteroidota bacterium | reverse complement strand
AAGTTCTTCAGGAGGAGAAAAAAGCCGTTACCTGTTGCAACTTGCACAGGAGGCTTCAGCAAAAACAAATGGAAATGTAAAAGTGCATTTTCAACAGGTGAGTGTTCCTGTTAAATCAAATAGAGAAGATACAATTATTATTCATAAATCAGACAGCATTATTGCTTTGATGCAAAGCAAATATTTGCAAAACGGAAGTGAAGAATCAAAAGGGTTTTCACCAACAGCATTGAATGATTACCTGCATTGTACATTGCGGTTTTACTATAAACACATTGCAGGTATCAAAGAACCGATCGAAGAAAAAACAGAATTAAGTCCTGACGTATTTGGCAGTGTTTTTCATAAATCAATGCAATTGCTTTACAGCGAACACTCCACTCTTGATAAAGAAATTTTGAAATCACTTGAAGCAAAAGTTAATGATAAAGTGGAACTCGCATTAGCAGAAGTATTTAAAAGAAAAATAACTGGTGGTAATGATTATTTGCTGTTGCAGATAATTAAAGAATTGGTAAAAAGAGTTTTGCTGACGGATGAAAAGGATGCACCTTTAAGAGTGATTGCTTTGGAAACAGAACAGTTTGCTGAAATAAATATTCCTGGTGTAGGTAATGTAAAACTCAAAGGGTTTTTTGACCGCATAGATGAACAGCAAGGAGTGATTCGCATTATAGATTATAAAACCGGAGGTGATAAAATCCCTTCAAAGAATTTACTTGAAGTTATTTTTAATGATATCAGATACAAAGCTTCCTTTCAATTATTGCTGTACACTTTTATTTATTCAAAAATAAGTCCTGTATCAAAGATAAAAGCGGGTATTTATCCATTGCAAAAAGCAACACAGGGAATTGAATTCATTAACAAAGCGGTGATTGATGAGGGAGTGTTAAATGCTTTCGCTGAAAAATTAACAGCACTGGTTCAGAATATTTTTAATAAAGAAGAAGTGTTTACAAAAACAAAAGATATTGATCGTTGCATTTATTGTGAGTTTAAAAATATATGTCAGCGGTAAAGTTGATGATAAAGAAAAGTCAAATTAACATTGTTACACTTTCTGATAAGGCTCATTAATTAAGGTTAAAAATCTATGGAATCAGATTGAATATTGCTTCTAATTCTTTATCACTAATATTTTCTTTATCCGATTTATCGTAGATGTAAGCAAGGTATACCATTGTATCTTTTACTTTAACATAAGTGATTATTATAGCCCCACCTGATTTTCCTTTACCTTTTGAAGTGATAGCAAACCGTATTTTGTAAAAACCATTTCCTAAGAATACACCTTGCTCAGGATCATTGACAAGGCTTGCACTAAGATTGCTTAAATCTTTTTGAAATGATGAATATTTTTTTGCTAACCTTTTGGCGCGTTTATCAAAAACAGGAATGGTAGATACTTTATAATTCATTCAAAAGGTATTTTACAGGACGGGCTCTTAATTTTCCTTTTTCTATTAATGCCAATTCATTAATCGCTTCTTTAAGCTCCTGTAAAATTTGCTGTTTAGATGGTTCCTTTTCTGTTTCTACTTTCTTAACGTAATCAAGGCTTTTCATCAACTCTACAAAATGAGTATATTTTTTATCTGCAATATGCACAGTTACCTGTTTCATTATTTCTATTTGATTTAATTACAAATTTAAGAATTTACAAAAACAAATAAGAATTTTGCTGTTCTTGTAAATTTAGAATAATATGTGTTAGCTATTATTTTCCCTCTCACGTTGTCTTTCATTTATCTTATCAAATAACGAAACAACAAGCGAAAGCACAATGCTAAAAAACAAGGCTGACCAGAAACCAGATACATGAAAACCATTAACCAGATTGGATGCAATAAGAATGATGAGTGCATTGATCACCAATAAAAATAATCCGAGTGTAACAATGGTAATTGGAAGAGTAAAGAAAATGAGTACAGGTTTAACAAACATATTGAGCAGTGCAAGCACCAATGCAAGAATAATTGCAGTCATTACACCATCAATTGAAACACCGGGCATTAGCTTGGTAACCAATAAAATTGCAAGTGTTGTGGTGAGAATCCTTATAAGAAAATTCATAAAAAATTTTTTGTAAATTTAATAAAACGGTTCTGCAATAATCTGAACAAAAAAAATGTCAGTGCATTGCAAAAATTGATTTTTAATGACAAATATCCTGAGTTGCAAATGAGCCATCACCTGGCAGGTTAATAAACTTAGCCGAACAGGATTCTTTGTCAAGAATTAATTGAACAATATAAACACCCTGTGGATGCAAACTAAAGTTGACAGGAAAAACATCGCCCGGATTGCTGACAATATCAACTTGTTCAAATATTTTTTGACCCAGTATATTTATTATCCTGATTGTTAAATCTCCACTTGTTAAAAATCCTGATTTGATACAGAAATTATTTTGTGTTACCGGATTTGGATAAACATTTCCGCAATCTCCATTGCAACCTGAAGTATTTTCTTTATCCACTTTGTAACTACGACTGTGGTAATTATTTACCATATTACTGTCGGGTTCTGCAATCCTTGTTTCAAGCACGTTCAGCCCTTCATCACCGGATATTGCAGGTAATGTAATATCAACTTCAGTATTTGCAGATAAAACGCCTTTCCAGTCATAAGCACGTTTAGCTCCTTCAAGCATATTATAAATTATGCTGAAGCTGGTTACTGAATTCAAACCATTATTGCGGACACGCACAACCGGTTGAAAACAGCGTGTAGATGTTTGTGTTACAGGTGAAATAATTTCTTTTATCTCAAGATCAGCATTTAACGGAAAGGCATGTGAACCACCGTTAGAAAAACAAATGCTATCACGAAACATTCCAAAATAAAAACGCATAGTATCAGTCTGGTCAGGAGTAAAAAACATCATTGCCTTATCATCTGAATAATCCATGTAGTTCATAAACATTATTCCATCACCGTCAGGTGAACAGACATCATATTGGGGATAGGAGGGAGATCCAAAAGTTTCCTGTGCCTGCAATGGTGTGTCATCTATCTCATCATCCATTGTACAAGGATTATTGGGCGAGTCATCACCCCATATATGCAACATTCTTAACCAATGTCCTACTTCGTGTGTAGCAGTTCTGCCCAGGTTATATTTTTTATTCAAATCTCCAATTCTGCCAAATGCTTTGTAGTTAATCACCACTCCATCTTCCTCTGCAATAGAACCAGGAAAAGTTGCATAACCTAATATATTTCCAAGATTGCAAACCCACATATTTAAATAAGAAGAGGACGGCCATGCATTAATACCACCTAAGCTGTCATACTTCACAGCTTGATCAAACCCAAAAGCTGTATTTTCAGTATAGGTTCTTGTAATACCGGTTGTGTTATTTCCTGCATGTTGTTTTGCAAGAGTAAAACGGATTTTTGAATCTCTTATCATGGGTTTCCACACATCAGGAACATCTGTGATAGTTGCATTCAATGCGGCATAATCCTCATTCAATACATCTATTTGCGATTGAACCTGCTCATCAGAAATATTTTCCGCTGATGTATGATAAACAATGTGAACCACCACCGGTATAGTAATGGTATCACAACTGGTGCCATTAGTTTTATTTTGGAAATTCTTTAAAGCCTCCTGATACAGTTGCTGAAATCGTGGTTGGTTATTTAATTGATTCCATTGGTTAAGTGTAGTACCACAAGTACGGTTTTGTGCAAGTAAATTTTCCGTATTGGTAATCAATAAAAATATATTTATGGACATGATCAATAATTTATTTTTCATGCAAATGACTAATAGGGTATTAAAGAAAGAAAGCTAAACCTTTCGATTTAGCTTTCTTTCCATTATTGAATAGTTACTTTTATTTATTAATATCAATTCGTTGGGTGTAATTG
>JANLUX010000051.1:0-11898 GCA_031363705.1 Bacteroidota bacterium | reverse complement strand
ACAATTCTACAAATTTTAAGCGTGTCATTATTTGAAAGAATGCCCATTCAGCAAGCCTTTCAGCATATCGAATTACAAAATGAAAAATCTTTCGATCCTAATCAGTTGATTTTGTTTTAACTATGGTTGGACAGTCATGATAATTTTTATCTCTTTACTTATCTTTGAAACAAAAAACCATGGAATACAATTATAAGATTATGCTTCACAAAGAACCTGAAGGGGGTTTTACGGTAAGTGTTCCAACGCTTCCAGGTTGTATTACTTATGGTGAAAATATTGATGAAGCATTATCAAGGGCTAAAGAAGCCGTTTCTTTATATGTAGAAGAACTAAGAGAAAAAGGTGAACCAATTCCTGATGACAGTAATACCTTGGAATATTCTCTTCGTTTAAGTGCATGAATCTTTCACCTAAACACCTCATTAATATTTTAGAAGAGAATGGTTTTATTTTTCGAAGGGAGAATAGTTCGCATAAATTATTTTACAATTCTGTTTCAAAGAAAACTGTTGTGGTTCCTATTCACGGAAATAAGGATTTAAAAAAGGGAACATTCTTCTCAATACTGAAACAAGCAGGTATTGATAAAACGAAATATTTATAAAATCTTTTTTGACAATATTTATTCAAAACCAAAAAACCCTCTCAACTTCTCCAACAAATATTCAGGTGCAGCAGTGGGCTTTCCATTAGTTGCATTAATAAAAACCAAAGTAGTGGATGCCTTATTTAATAGCTTACCGGTTTCGTTATAAGTTTCGTACTCAAAATAAATTCTTGCTTCAGGTAGTTTTGGGATTACGGTTCGTATTGTTAAAAGATCATCATAAAATGCGGGCTTAAAATATTTGATCGAGTATTCTAACACTGGTAATAACAATCCATCGTCTTCCATTTTTTTGTAAGTGATTCCAAGCGAACGTAATGCTTCCACACGTGCTACTTCAAAATACTGTGCGTAATTTCCATAATACACATAACTCATCCGGTCAGTTTCTGAATAGCGCACCCGTAATTGTGTTTCTGTCTGGAACATAAAAATATTTTGATGCGAAGATGCAAAAACAAAAGAAAAATATTTTTTCCATCATTCACATTTTCTCCATTTGTTATGATTATAATTGTACAGCTTTTCAAATTCCTCTTCTATACATGTCAATAAAAAATTCTTTGTTAGTAGTTTTTGCGTGCGCTGCAATTATCTCATGCGGCAGCGTAAAAAAAATTGATCACTACGAAACACAGCAATACAAGTTTAGTGACAGTGCAAACCTTGCAATAGATTCAGGAACTTATTACCTGGTAAATCCTTACCGCACAGAGTTGAATAAAACAATGAGCGCATTTTTAGCTGTTTCAGATCAGCCCTTAGAAAAAAATCAGCCGGAAGGAACACTTGGAAATTTTGTTGCAGATCTTTCATTGCAACAAGCGCAAAAATATTATCTGAAATCGAAAATTGATTTTTGCGTTTTAAATAATGGTGGCTTACGTAATTCTTTACCAAAAGGAAACATCACTTTAAAAAATGTTTATGAGCTCATGCCTTTTGAAAATGAACTGGTGGTGGTTACCATTGATGGTTCAGCAGCTAATCAGTTATTTAATTATATTGCATTTAAAGGTGGTGTTCCTGTTTCGCATCTTGAAATGAAAATTAAAGATCAGCAACCATTACATGTAAAAGTAAATGGCAACGCTTTTGACTCTACAAAAACATATCGCATAGTCACTTCAGATTATCTTGCAAATGGTGGTGACAATCTTGAATTTTTAAAAACAGCTATTAATAAGGAGTACATCAATTTAAAATTACGCGATGCAATTATCGACCACCTGAAAGAATTAAACCGTGATGGAAAAAACATTTCTGTATTTCTTGATAACAGAATAAGCTATGAGCGATAGAAGACGTTTTATTTCTCAGATGGTGAAAGGTGCAGCATTGATTGGCTTCACTGGTTTGCCTCGTGAATTATTTGCTGCACGTGAATTAGTAAAGCTCACCATTCTTCACACCAATGATGTGCACAGCCATATAGATCCGTTTCCTGATAACGATCCAAAGTTTGCAGGGCTTGGTGGTGTGGAGCAGCGCACAGCGTTGATTAAAAAAATACGCAACGAAGAAAAAAATGTTTTGCTGTTGGATGTAGGTGATATTTTTCAGGGCACTCCTTATTTTAATATGTATGGTGGTGAGCTGGAATTAAAACTGATGAGCGCCATGAAGTATGATGCTGCCACAATTGGCAATCATGATTTTGACAACGGTCTGGATGGATTGGTAAAACAATTACCTCATGCAAACTTTCCATTTCTCTCTGCAAATTATGATTTTACTGATACAATAATGAATGGTCATACCAAACCATACAAAATATTTACGATGGATGATATTCGTGTTGGCGTGTTTGGTTTGGGAATAGAATTAAAAGGATTGGTGGATGAACGCCTTTATGGAAAAACAATTTATCTTGATCCATTACAAAAAGCTGCTGAGTTAAGTCATCATCTTCGCAAGAATGAAAAGTGCGATATCATTATTTGTTTATCACATCTTGGTTATAAATATCCTGATGATAAAGTATCGGATGTTGTGCTTGCAAAAAAATCAATGAACATAGATTTAATTCTTGGAGCACACACACATACATTTATTGATACACCATACCGATACACCAACAGAGAAAAAAAAGAAGTGATGATTGCACAGGTTGGTTGGGCCGGGATCAAATTAGGTAGAATAGATTACTTTATTGAAAAAAAATCAAAAAATATTTTTGCACAAGGATCAACAAAAACAATCTTAAAAAAATCATGCTAAATCATAAAATTTGTCTCGAAAAACACACCTGCAAAAAAATCTACAAAATCAAGAGCAAAAAAATTTTTTTTTAATCTTTTTTTAAACAATATTTGCCATCATCAATTAGTAACAATACGATAGCCCTCAAATAATATTTATACAACATTATTAAGTTCCGAATAATAAAATGCAAAAAGAAAAAGAAGCGATAAAAACATCAACAAAAACTGCAGAAGAAATATGGAACAATTGCTTAAAATTAATTCGAGATAATGTAAACCCGCAAAATTTTAAAACCTGGTTTGAACCAATCAAAGCAATCAGGTTAGAAAATTCCAAGCTAACCATTGAAGTACCAAGTCAGTTTGTGTATGAATGGCTGGAAGAACATTACATCGGATTATTACGAAAAACCATTAAGCATCAGCTTGGTAACGATGGCCGTTTGGAATACAGCATCGTGATGGAGAATGCTTTAAATAATACTAAAGCATACACGGTAAAGTTTCCTGCTAAAACAAATTCAGGATTAAAAAATCCTTCTGTAGCGTTACCACTTAATATTAATGGAGGAATAAAGAATCCTTTCATCATTCCGGGTTTAAAAAAGATTGATGTTGATTCACAATTAAATCCTAATTCTTCATTCGATAATTTTATTGAAGGTGAATGCAACCGCCTGGCTCGCTCTGCCGGTTATGCTGTTGCTCAAAAGCCAGGAGGTACTTCTTTTAATCCACTCCTTATATATGGTGGTGTAGGTTTGGGCAAAACACATTTATCGCATGCAATAGGTATTGACATAAAAAATAATTTTCCAAATCACACTGTATTGTATGTGCCGAGCGATCGTTTCATGCACCAGTTTATTGATTCAGTAAAAAATAATTCGCAAAATGATTTTGTACATTTCTATCAGATGATTGATGTGCTGATCATTGACGACATACAATTCTTTGCAGGAAAAGATAAAACACAGGATGTTTTTTTTCACATATTTAATCACTTACATCAAAACAACAAACAAATTATTTTAACATGCGATAAACCTCCTGTTGATTTGCAGGGCATGGAGCAGCGTTTGCTTTCGCGTTTCAAGTGGGGATTATCTGCTGACTTATCAGTTCCTGATCTCGAAACACGCATTGCCATCTTAAAAAAGAAAATGTACATTGATGGTATTGAGCTGCCAAATGAGATTGCTGAATACATTGCATTGAGTATCACTACCAACATACGTGAACTTGAAGGAGCTTTGATTTCAATAATTGCCCAATCATCGTTAAACAAAAAACCAATCACACTTGAACTTGCCAAACAAATGATTGACAAGTTTGTGAAAAATACTGTTCACGAAATTTCAATTGACTACATCCAAAAAATTGTGTGTGATTATTTTGAATTGCCTTTAGAGTTGTTAAAATCTAAAACACGCAAACGTGAAGTAGTACAGGCACGTCAGTTAGCGATGTATTTTTCAAAACAATTTACCAAATCATCACTTTCAAATATCGGAATGCATTGTGGAGGAAAAGATCACGCTACTGTTTTACATGCTTGCCGTACAGTAAATAACCTTATTGATACGGATAAAAAATTTAAAGCACAGGTTGCTGATCTTCACAAGAGAATTAATCTGTCAAGATAAATTCAGCGCAAGCTCATAAAAAAAATATTTTTATTAACCTATCCCAGGTAGGTTTTTAAAAGCTTACTTCGTGAAGTATGTTTTAATCTTCTGATGGCTTTCTCTTTTATTTGTCTCACACGTTCGCGTGTAAGTTCAAAGCGCTCACCTATTTCTTCCAGTGTCATTGCAGGGGTAAGCAAACCAAAATATAAACGGATAACATCTGCTTCACGCAGAGTAAGCGTTGTTAATGCACGCTCAATTTCCCTGCGTAATGACTCTGTAATAAGATTCATTTCCGGTGATGGTGCATGATCTTCTCCTGGCATCACATCCATCATAGTGCTGTCTTCTCCAACTAACAATGGTGCGTCCATACTCACATGTCTGCCTGCAGAGCGCATCGTATCCACAATATCATCAATAGAAATATTTAAGATAGTAGCAATTTCTTCATTGGTAGGTTCACGCTCAAAATCCTGTTCTAATTGTGCAAATACTTTATTGATCTTATTAATATGACCAATTTTATTTAAAGGTAAACGAACAATTCTTGCCTGCTCAGCCAGCGATTGTAAAATAGACTGACGAATCCACCACACTGCATAGGAGATAAATTTAAATCCGCGCTTTTCATCAAAACGTTGTGCTGCCTTAATAAGACCAAGATTTCCTTCATTAATTAAATCACCTAAAGTAAGTCCCTGGTTTTGATATTGCTTGGCAACAGAAACCACAAAGCGCAGATTAGCTTTAGTAAGTTTTTCCAAAGCATCGCGATCACCCAGCTTGATTTTGATAGCAAGATGTACTTCTTCTTCAGGTGTCAACAACTGCACTTTTCCGATTTCCTGTAAATATTTATCGAGTGAAGCTGTTTCACGATTGGTAACCTGTTTTATAATCTTTAACTGACGCATACTCATATTTTATATTTTAAATACAAGGTGTAAAACGATGACATTGAAAAACAAGTTACATCCATGTTATGCATTGACTTACTTTTTGTTGTAAGAAATTTCATAGTATTTAAAGGATTATGTTTTGAAATCTGTCTTCTTTACGGAAATTCTTACAGAAGGTTGCGTTTAAATCTTTTCTTCGTGCAAAATCAAATACGATATTTACAAAAAAGCAGATTGAAGGAGTTTGTAAGTTTTTTGAAATTTAATGTAGAAATATTATTGGAAAAATTGCTAAATACCGCACTCCGTTTATATTTGTACACTACGCCCCTGTTTCGATGAGAAATATTATTTTATTTATTATCAGCATACAATTTTTAATCTCTTGTAAACCTAAACACGGTACATCTGTAACAAACTCTTCAACTGATACTTCAGGATTTATCAGGCTTGAAGAAACAAAAACGCCTGCTGCTGATTGGTCTAAAGAAAATGTGGTGATTGTACATACCATTGCCGATCCTGGTGATATGCATCCATCAAACGGAACTACTGCAATCAGGGCTGAACTGATTATGTATACACAACAATTTTTAACTCAAACGGATTTGCGTTCATCGAAGTTACGGGCAGGACTTTGCAAATCTTTACCTGCAGTATCAGCTAACGGTTTGGAATTTACTTATGAATTACGCGATGAGCCACGATGGGATAATGGTGATTCACTAACAGTGAATGATATTATTTTTACTGTGAAGGCAAGCAAGTGTGTGCTCACAAATAATCATGCAATGAAACCTTATTGGGAAAGTATAAAAGATTTAATTGCAGATAAAACCAGTCACCGCAAATTTAAAATGGTGATGAAGCAGACATATATTCAGAATGTAGCTTTCTGGAGTGATTATCCAATTATGCAGGCAAAGTATCATGATCCTGAAAATATTTTATCACATTATACTATTGAACAATTTAATGATTCTTCTTTTAACGCAACTGCTCATAAAGATTTAGGGAAGTGGGCTGAAAATTTTAACGATCCCAAATATGGTCATGATATAAATTTTATGAATGGATTAGGAATGTATAAAATTACTTCGTGGGAACCCGGACAATCAATCACTCTTACACGCAAAGAAAATCACTGGACAAAGAACTCAACTGATTATTTTGAATCCTCTTATCCTGAAAAAATTATTTACAAGATTAACCGTGATGCAACAGCACAAATGCTGGAATTCAAATCGCAAACTATGGACGCATCAGGTTATATTGGAAATAAAACATTGTTTGATTTACAGGCTGATGAAAAATTTGATAAAAATTATCACTCGAGGTTTATACCTACTTATGCTTTCGCTTATCTGTCAATGAATACCCGACCTGACGGAACACAGCATCATAAATTATTTACAGATAAAAAAGTGAGAAGAGCAATGGCCTTATTAACGCCATGTGATAACATTATTAAGATTATAAATAAAGGAGTGAACAAACGTATTCCGGGTCCGGTTTCATTTCTTAAACCTGATTTTAACAATCAGCTTACTGTAATTCCATTTGATATAAAACAAGCTTCACAACTGCTTGATGAGTCAGGATGGAAAGATACAGATGGTGATAATATCCGTGATAAGATTATTGATGGAGAAAAGATAAAATTTGAGTTTAACCTGAATTACCTCACAACACAGGCAGAATGGAAAGATATGGCAATGATGATTGCAGAAGCAATGTTAAAAGCCGGAATACAGGTAAACCTAACTCCGATGGATCAAACTGTATTATTTACCAATGCACGCAACCATGATTATGATATGATGATGGGATCATTTGCAAACAGTGCTTTGCCGGAAGACTTTACTCAGCTATGGCATACGCAAAGTTGGGTTACAAACGGAATGAATTATTCAGGATTTGGTGATGCAAAATCGGATGCGTTGATTGATAGCATTAAAGTTACATTGGATGATGCGAAGAGAAATGAAATGACTAAACGGTTACAGGCAATTATTTATGATGAACAACCTTTTGTGTTTTTATATAACAGTGTTCGCAGAAATATTTTACACAAGCGTTTTAACAATGCCGAATTTTACTATGACCGTCCCGGGATGTTATTCAATAACCTGAGAGTGATTGGTGTTGCTTCAAAAGATGATGTGAGTGCAAACTAAGAAACATGCACTACGGTTATCTCATTAAACGGCTGCTCACTTTTATTCCTGCTTTATTTGTTATTACAATCATTGGTTTTATAATCAGTGTTAATGCTCCCGGTGATCCGGTTGACAGGATATTATCAGGCAGCGGTGATGAAAGTCAAACCAACAGAATTTTTAAATCAGCACAATACATTCAATACCGTAAAGAAGCAGGACTTGATTTACCTGTATTTTATTTTTCGCTGCGTTCGATAGCTGAACCTGACACATTAAACCGTGTTGCAAACAAACAACATCGTAAATGGTTAACAATTTTATGCAGGCATTATGGCAACTGGAATGAAGTAAGCAACCTGTATAAGGAAATCATAACAGGAATTACTACATCTGATGATATTATGATTCAGCAGCAATTGTTACAATTATTTTCATTGACTGAACCTGTGATAATACAACAACGTATTGCAGGTTTCCAAAGCAATACTTTTTATTTGAATCAAACAAAAAAAGCATTTAATGATTTACTGAATAATCAATCAAAGTGGAAATCACTCATACCTGTTATAGCTTTTCACTATCCTAATCAATATCATTACTGGTTGTTTGGCAATGGTGATCACAAGGGTGCGATAAGAGGAGATTTTGGTGTATCATACACGAATCATCAACCGGTGGGTGAAAGAATTTTGCAACGCTGCGGCTGGACTTTATTTTTTTCATTGACATCTGTTTTGCTTGCATACATCATCAGTATTCCGATTGGTGTGAATGCAGGTGCTAAGCCAGGAAGTAAATTTGATAAGATTACCTCCTCCATTTTGTTTCTATTGTATTCCTTGCCCACATTTTGGTTTGCAACATTGTTGTTAATGTTGTTTGCTAATCCTGATGTGTTTCAGATTTTTCCTGTATCAGGAGTAAAACCCGCAACTGGTTATCCTGTAGACAGCAACCTGTTTCAAAAGTTCCGGATTTCAATTCCTTATCTTATTCTGCCATTGATTGCTTACACCTATAGTTCCATTGCTTTTATCAGCCGCATGCTGCGATCTACAATGACAGAAGTGATGAAACAGGAATACATAAAAACTGCAAGGGCAAAAGGTTTGAGTGAAAGAACAGTTTTATATCGTCATGCATTTCGTAATTCGTTATTACCACTCATCACCATATTTGGAAATTTATTTCCGGCTCTGTTGAGTGGATCAGTGATACTTGAAACAATTTTCAGTATCCCGGGCATGGGAGCAGAAACGGTTATGGCAGTGCTGAATTTTGATTATCCTGTAATTGTGGCTGTGTTTACAATCAGTGGAGTACTTGCTCTTACAGGATATCTAATTGCTGATATACTATATGCTATTGCTGATCCAAGGATCAGATACCAATGATGAAGGAAGATGAATATATACAAATTTACAAGCCTTCCCTGAATGACTAGAACTGTTAAGTCCGGATTGATTGTATTGTTTGCAATTGCGCTTTCAGCTCCATTTGTTGCAACAGAAAAACCATGGTATGTCAGTTACCTTAATCACAATCTTTTTCCTGCCTTTAGTTTTAAGAAACAAATAATTATTGACAATAAAATTATTTCTTATGATGAGACAGACTGGAAACAATTGAATACTTATCAGATAATTTTTGCACCGGTTCCATGGTCACCGGGAAAAAGTGATTTTGAAAATGCAGGATATGTCAATCCTTGTGGAGAACAATTTTTTCGTGATAAACAAAACAATATCATAAAAATGCCTTTGCGTTTTCGTCACTGGCTGGGCACTGATAAACGCGGAGCAGATGTATTGTCAGGTTTATTAAACGGAACACGTGTTTCACTTTTTGTTGGAATTTTTTCAATGCTCATTGCTTCTTTGCTCGGTGTGTTGTCAGGTGCATTAGCTGGATATGCAGGTGATGATTTGTTTAAGTTAAGAAGAGGAATTATGTTAATGCTATGCACAGGAATTATTGTAGCCATGTTTTATACACGCTTTATAAATGCAGAGAATTTATTCTTTCAATTCATTCAATTTATTTTTATAATAACTATTGTGGTGCTGTTTTTTTACGCGATGGGATGGTTGCTATCTAAAATTAATTTCTTTCACAAAAAAATTTCAGTGCCGCTCGACTCTTTAATTTCAAGAGTGATTGAATGGATTGTTTCGTTACCACGGTTAATCCTTGTGTTATCATTAGCTGCTATTACTCAGCCATCACTTGTTACACTCGCACTTATAATAGGTTGCACCGGATGGACAGAGATTGCACGATTAACACGTGCAGAATTTTTAAAACACAAACAATTGGAATATGTTCAAGCTGCAAAAGCATTGGGTTATTCACATTGGAGGATTGTACTGAAACACATTTTACCAAATGCAATTACTCCTGCATTGGTTACCATTTTATTTGGAGTGTCATCGGCAATACTTGCCGAGGCAGGATTAAGTTTTCTTGGAATTGGTGTACCCCAAAATGTAGTTACCTGGGGAAATATGCTTGCATCAGGGAAAGAAAATTTTGAAGCGTGGTGGCTTGTAGTATTTCCGGGGCTTGCTTTGTTTTTAACAGTTTTACTTTTTAATTCATTAGGAGAAAAATTAAGAAGCAACTAAAAAATAGTTTAAGACAATTATTCTTTGATGCTGAAAACAATGTTTGCCAATGGCAGCTCCTGCAGTTTATCATTATGAGCAGTAACCTCTTTTAGAAAAACAGTATCCTTTGGTTTAAGATTATTCATTGCCTTACGAGCAAGCAACGGAATACCATCATTACCTGTTCCATACTCTTTGGTTTGAAACGGATTCATTGTAATAATGGTGAAAACAAAATTGTGCAACTGATAAACCTTTCCTTTTTCATCCACCACTTTTAATGGAAGACTATCTGCCCAAGCCAACGCATCCTGTAAAGAAACCTTGGAAGAGTTATCAGTATCAGTAGGAAGATGACAACGGATTAGTTTAGGTTGTGGTGGTTTTGCCTGAGGCTGTTTCTTTGCCTGTGCAACACTCAATATTTGAAATCCAAATAGGAAAATACTTATGATTGCTAACGGCTTTTTCATGAGAGAGTCATTTATTACAAAGAAATTAAAATTTTGTTTGCTGAGTATGAATAATAAATGACATTGCGTTAGGACAGAACTTTCCGAATTCTATAATCTGTTTTTCAACTCTGCCATTTGAATTGCAGCCATTGCAGCATCAACACCTTTGTTACCGAGTATCCCCCCTGCCCTTTCCTGTGCCTGAGTTACAGTATCGGTGGTAAGCACTCCGAAAATCACAGGTAAATTATTTTGGATACTCACTGTAGTTAATCCGTTTGCCACTGCATTGCAGATAAATTCAAAATGCCGTGTTTCACCTTGTATTACACAACCCAAACAGATTATTGCATCATACTTTTTAGTTACTGCCAGATGAGTAGCTGCAGCAGTTAGCTCAAAGCTTCCGGGTACCTCACACTTAAAAATATTTTCTGCTTTTGCACCACACTCCAAAAGTGTTTGTTGTGCTCCATCAAAAAGAGCAGCTGTAATCTGGTGGTGCCATTCAGCTACAACAATGCCGAACTTGAAGGGTCCGGCATTGGGTTTCTGGCTTTTCTCCAAAAGAGCGCCATGAGTACTTGACATATTATTTTCCGCTTAAAGCCTCTGCACGCCCGATGTATTTATCAATGTCGCGGGCTTCAGTACTGGTAGGATATTCCTTTTTTATCTCCTTATAAAGAGATAACGCGTCTTTATAATTTTTCTGCATCTCATAAATCATTGCAGTCTTCATCAAAAACAACGGACGTGTGAAATTATTTTTATCCCAGTCAGCAGCTTTCTTATAATATTTTAAAGCATCCTCAGTATGATTCAATTCCAAATGCGCACCGGCAATTCCTCCCAAAGCCAAAGCTCCCGAAACATCATCTTCAGCATCATAACCGGAAAGCGTTTCAATTGCTTTGTCATACTCTCCCTTTTTCAAATAGCTCATGCCGAGATAATATTTAGCAAGATTGCCAGAAGTGGATGACCCATAACTTTCAACAATTTCTTCGAAACCAGGAAAACTTCCGTCACCCTTAATAGCAAGATTTAAAGAGTCTTGTCCGAAATAACGTTCGGCAACATACATTTGTTTTTGAGCATCTTCTTCCTGTTGTTTTACATAAAAATGCTGATAACCTAAATAAGCAGCAACAATTGCAACAGCCACACCACCAATAATACCTAAGCTTTTCTTATTGTCTTTAACATATTTCTCTGCCTTGTGTACACTTTCACTTAGGTCAATAGTTTCGTCTTTTACTTCTGCCATGAGGGTTTTTTAATGAGGCGCAAATATAGAATTTTTTCTATTCGGAGAAAATGACCGG
>JANLUX010000035.1:0-24721 GCA_031363705.1 Bacteroidota bacterium | reverse complement strand
AATGACAAGACCATTAAATAATTTATTTGAAAATGGAGAAATTGTTTACCACTATAATGCTACAGGAATTCAAAATGATCCTGTTGTAGCTGCTGCAATAGCGGCTAGTGGTCTTGATGGTAAAAGTTATGTAGGAAATCGTATGAAGAGATTTTCTGATGCTTACACAAACCAGTTCAGGTCAATGCCAGAAATGGCAAACACCCGTTTTATTCATTATCAGATTACCGGACATGAAGACGGATGGAAGTATAATCAGACCAGAACCATTAATAGTCCTGTGAATGGAAAGCAATATTCATCAGGAGATATTTACACTAGCAATCCACGGAACTGGAGATTTATTAATGGATCATTTCATGGCTGGCAATATGTGGTAGATTCAAGATTTGAGGAATTAAAATATGGTGATAGTTTGTTTTCTCCGGTTGTAAGTCCTGGTTGGTCTTATGACGAAGAAAGATTTGTGCGTCCGGGACAGTGGTTAGGATTGTTAAAAGCCATTGCCATGACAGGAGTAGAACATTTTATGACAGGCTATTTCGTTGAAGTTCTTCCTCCGCAAAATCCTGACAATTATGTCTGGATAATGTCATTACCTCCAATGGCTCAGGCAATTTCCAGTCGTTACGAAGATTTTTTACGGAATGGGCATTTGATGGATGGTGATGTTCCCAATAGTATCACAAATACCTCCGAACCCGGATATTCTTTTAAGGCAGGTGAATTCAATAAATTAGTTGTTGCACGCAAACACAATACGCAAAACAAATATGCAATAACAGGTACCATTCAGCCTTATTCGAACATACAAGGGAATGCCCCACTTACAGGTATAGCATCAATTAATCTTGATGGACAGACTTTGAAATTCAATATCAGCAGACAAGGAAGCACATACATTTATGATAAAACAGTTCCCTCCGCTCCTGTGTTTTACCAGTTAGACGGATGGCATGAATATAAGCATCCATATCACTGGAGTAAGACATTTGATATTGAAGCAGAATTATATGATAATTCCGCACCTGTAAGTATTAAAACCAAAGTACCTGCCGGAACTCCTGCAGGAGATTTCACAAACTATACTTCGTATATTTCATTCAATACAGCTGGAACTGTTGAATATAATTTTCAACCGAGAGGAACATCATCCGCAACCTATTATGTATGGATACTTGCAAGAAGCAAAGATGGTTCTACTCAAAACCTTAATGTGACCCTTGATGGTAATATTACCAAAACAATCGGTTGTATCCAGGATACAAACTGGACATGGTATCGCTTTGATGCTGGTTCACAAACTGCATTGTCTTTTAATAATCTTTCATTACAGAATCATAAACTTTCGGTTACCAGCGGCACTAGTAAAATAGAAATAGATAAAATCACCGTTTCACCAAATAGTGGCATTATTTACACCACAAACGTTGCTCCTGTTTGCACTACTGGTGTTTCTGGCTTAGCTATTATTACTGCAAGCGGAAGTACGAGTCTTTGCCCGGGAGGCAGTGTAACATTAACAGCAAATAATGGAACAGCTTATTTATGGTCAACAGGAGCTACTACTAAATCTATCATTGTTTCAACGGCAGGTTCTTATGTGGTTACTGTAACAAACGGAACTCCTGCTGTTTCTCTTCCTGAAGTTGTTGTAGTTAATCCTTTACCAACAAATGGTGTTACTGTTTCCGGCCCTACAACTATTCCTTGTGGTGGCTCCGTAACATTAACAGCTAATAGTACTACTGGTACCTACTTATGGAGTCCGGGTGGTGAAACAACACGATCAATAACTGTGAGTAGTGCAGGTAATTACTCAGTTGTTATTACAGGTGCAGGTAACTGTTCAGTAACATCACCGGTAACAACCGTTTCAGTAAGCGGATCAGGAACTCAGGCAACAATTTCAGCTTCTGGTACAACTACTTTTTGCCAGGGAAACAGTGTTAATCTTACTGCAAATGTTGGAACTACTTATCTGTGGTCAACAGGTGCAACAACGCGGACCATATCAACAGGAACCGCAGGTACTTATTTGGTAACGGTTACTTATGCTTCTGGATGTAGTTCTACATCTTCAGGTACAACAATTACTGTTAACCCTACTCCTTCAAATGGTGTAACTGCTTCAGGTGCTACCACATTTTGCAGTGGTGGTTCAGTAACTTTAACTGCCAGCAGTGCCACAGGTAATTATTTATGGAGTAACGGAGCAACTACACGTGCAATCACAGTTACAAATGCAGGAAATTATTCAGTTGTAGTAACCGGTACTGGTGGTTGTTCAGCAACATCTCCGGTAACAACAGTTACCATTAGCGGATCAGGTACTCCAGCTTCTATTACCTCTTCAGGAACCACTACTTTCTGTCAGGGAGGAAGCGTTACACTTACTGCAAATACGGGATCTACTTACCTTTGGTCAAATGGCGCTACAACACGTACTATTACTGCTTCTGCAGATGGAAATTATTCTGTAACGGTAACATATGCATCCGGCTGTTCTTCTACTTCTCCTGCCACAACAATTACTGTAAATGCTTTACCATCTAATGGAGTTACAGCTTCTGGTTCTACTACTTTTTGCAATGGCGGTTCAGTTACTTTAACTGCCAGCAGTGCAACTGGTTCTTATCTATGGAGCAATGGTGCAACTACCCGTGCAATTACAATTACTAATGCAGGAAATTATTCAGTGGTAGTCACAGGTGCAGGTAATTGCTCTGTAACTTCGCTTGTTACAACTGTTACGGTTAACGGTACAGGTGCACAAGCAACAATTACAGCTATTGGTTCTACTACATTTTGTCAGGGTGGCAGCGTAAATCTTTCAGCAAATACAGGTACTAATTATCTCTGGTCAACAGGTGCTACCACAAACTCTATCACTGCTAATACATCAGGAAGTTATCTGGTTACTGTAACTTATTCAGGTGGTTGTACTTCTACTTCTTCGCCTACGGTTGTTACAGCTAATCCGTTGCCTCAGAATGGAGTTACCGCTTCAGGACCTACAACATTCTGCAGTGGTGGTTCAGTAACTTTAACGGCTAACAGTGCAACCGGTTCTTATCTATGGAGCAATGGTGCGACTACCCGTGCAATAACTGTAACCAATGCAGGAAATTATTCAGTGGTTGTTACTAATGCCAGCAATTGCTCTTCCACATCTCCTGTAACAACAGTTGCGATAGGTGGGTCAGGAACACCTGCAACAATTACCCCTTCAGGCACTACAAATTTCTGTCAGGGTGGAAGTGTTGGTTTAACAGCAAACTTAGGCAGCAGCTATCTCTGGTCAACCGGTGCTACTACACGTACTATTACTGTTAATTCCACAGGAAACTATTCGGTGACCGTTACCTATACTGGCGGTTGTACTTCTACTTCTCCTATTACTTCTGTAACAGCTAATGCAATTCCTGCAAATGGAATTACCGCTTCGGGACCTACAACATTCTGCAGTGGCGGATCAGTAACTTTAACTGCCAACAGTGCAACAGGTACTTATTTATGGAGTAACGGTGCCACTACACGTGCAATCACAGTTACTACTGCCGGAAATTATTCAGTGGTAGTTACCGGAACAGGTAATTGCCAGGTAACTTCCCCTATTACAACTGTAACACTGAATGGTATTGGTACGCCAGCAACCATTACTGCTTCGAGTCCTACAACATTTTGCCAGGGCGGAAATGTTAATCTCACTGCAAATTTAGGCAGCAGTTATCTCTGGTCAACAGGTGCTACAACTCGTAGTATAACAGTTAGTTCTTCAGCAAATTATTTGGTTACTGTATCTTATTCTGGTGGTTGTAATTCTACCTCTCCACCTATGGTGGTAACGGCAAATCCACTGCCGCAAAATGGTGTTACCGCTTCAGGTCCTACAACAATATGCACTGGTGGTTCAGTAACTTTAACGGCTAACAGTACTACAGGTTCATATCTCTGGAGTAATGGAGCAACTACACGTGCAATAACTGTTACTAATGCAGGAAATTATTCAGTTGTTGTTACCAGTGCAAGCAATTGCTCTTCTGCATCTCCTGTAACAACAGTTACAATTGTCGGATCAGGAACTCCTGCTTCAATTACGCCTTCAGGCAATACTACTTTCTGTCAGGGCGGAAGTGTTGATCTTACAGCTAACTCAGGCAGCAGCTACCTCTGGTCAACGGGTGCTACCACAAATTCTATTACAACAAATACTTCAGGAAGTTATTTGGTTACTGTAACTTATTCCGGGGGTTGTAGTTCTACTTCTTCACCTATAGTTGTAACTGCTAATCCAATTCCTTCTAATGGAGTTACCGCATCAGGACCTACAACATTTTGCAGTGGTGGATCAGTAACGTTGACTGCCAACAGTGCTACAGGTTCTTATTTATGGAGTAACGGAGCAACTACCCGTGCAATCACAGTTACTAATGCAGGAAATTATTCAGTGGTTGTTACCGGCACAGGCAATTGTTCTTCAACATCTGCACCGACTGTTGTAACAGTAGGATCAGGGTCTATATCAACTCCTACTATCACAAGCAACAATGGCAATAATTTTATCTGCGGTGGTTCAAGCATCACACTTAAATCCAGTATCGCCCCATCTTATTTATGGTCTACGGGTGCAACTACACGATCTATTTCTGTTTCAGCTGCAGGCACTTATTATGTGACAGTAAACAACGGTACAGGATGTGGAGCTACTTCAGTTCCTATGATTGTTAGTTTGCAGACTCCACCAAGCTTTACTGTTTCAGTTACAGGTCCGTTGACTTTCTGTGTTGGTGGAAGTGTTACTTTCAATGTTAGTCAGTCGCTTGGTCAATCGTATGTATGGTTTAAAGATAATTTACAAATTCCAGGAGCAAATTCACCTGCCTATACCGCTACTTCTGCAGGTGGATACAGGGTGAGGGTGCAGCAAAACGGATGTGCTAAAAACTCAGGTACGGGTAATGTTACAACTCCTTGCCGTGAAGGTGAAACATTACCTGAGAGTATGCAGGAAATCCAGGTAAGTGTTTATCCAAATCCTTTCAGCATACAAGCAACTATTACATTCACGCTTCCGGCAGATGATCAGGTGACTGTTAAAATATTTGATATGGATGGGCGACTTGTTGACATATTAGCTGATAAAGCAAATTATGCTGCAGGTGATGTTGAAATCAAGTATAATGCAACCGCTCTTCGTAAGGGATTATATTTTGCAACAGTTACTACTGGAAATTATGGAACAAAGACAATTAAGATGTCATCCTTATAATAACAATTAGTTGAACTACAAATGAAAGCGGCTCAGAAATGAAGCCGCTTTTTTTATGGTATTTTCTTAGAGCATTTATCTGATTAAGTTTCATTCTTTATTAATGACAGGATTTCTATTCCCATACAATCTAAACGCTACACATACGTTCAAACAATTATCTTTGAATCGAATTTATAAATCTCTCTTAAATTAATTTTATGAAGAAGATGACCAGGGCAATAACCATTTGCTTTCTATTGTTTGTAGTGATTTTTTTTACTGTTAAAGCCCAGGTACCCAAACCTGTTAAATGGAGTTTTAATGTTGAACAAAACGGAGATGAAGCAACGTTGCTGTTAAAAGCGACTATTGACAAAACATGGCACCTTTACAGCCAGGATATTCCGGATGGTGGTCCGATCCCAACAAATTTCAAGTTTACTCCAACAGATGATTATGAACTTGAAGGGAAAGTGACGGAGCCGGAAGCAAAAATATTTCATGATCCTAACTTTGAAATGGATCTTAAGTTTTTTGAGAAGGAAGTAGTATTCAGACAAAAGATAAAATTAAAAACAACCCAGGCTTTTTCGGTAAAGGGTACACTTGAATTTATGGCTTGTGATGATAAGATGTGCCTGCCTCCAAATGAAATACCTTTTAATTTCCAGATTAAAGCCAATGGTGAAAAAGGAAATTAGTACACAAAGAATGATCAGGCACTTTATTAGCTATACAGCAATCGGTTTTTTGCTGGTGATGATAAATTCAGTTTCATTATCAGGTCAGATATTGAACCCGGTGAAGTGGAGTTTCAGCACAGAGCAAAAAGATAGAGAAGCCACACTTTTATTAAAAGCAACAATTGATAAACACTGGCATTTGTACAGCCAGGATATCGGGGATGGAGGACCCATACCTACTTCTTTCAAATTTACTCCTTCAGCTGATTATGAATTATCTGGAAAAGTTGCTGAACCAAATGCGAAATCATTCCATGATCCTAATTTCGATATGGATCTTAAATTATTTGAATCTTCTGTTACCTTTCAGCAAAAGATTAAATTAAAAACAACCAAATCATTTTCTGTTAAAGGCACACTCGAGTTTATGGTTTGCAACGATAAAATGTGCTTGCCGCCTGATGAGGTTGAATTTAGTTTCAGGATAAAAGGAGTTGATGGTGAAGAAGTAATAAATGATAAACTGTTAATTGATACTTCAACAAACGATTCGGTAACTAATGATCTTAATGATTCCACTTTAAACAATAAAGTAACGACAACAACATTTACAGGAAATATTCCCGATCCGAGTGCTGACTTATCTGTTCTTGAAAAGGGTTGCGGAAGTGATGAAGAGATAAATGATGACAAATCCTATCTTGGAATATTACTGGCAGGAATGATTGGTGGTTTGCTGGCATTGCTTACACCCTGTGTTTTTCCCATGATACCGCTCACGGTTAGTTTTTTTACCAAGAGAAGCGGTTCAAGAAGTAAAGGAATAACCAATGCAATTATATATGCTTTATCAATCATCATTATTTATGTGGCGCTTGGCTTTTTGGTAACTGTTACATTGGGTTCTGATGCATTGAATGCTATGTCGAGTAATGCTTTCTTTAACCTGTTATTCTTTATTATCTTTTTCATATTCGCACTATCCTTCTTCGGTGCATTTGAAATAACATTGCCAAGCTGGATGATTAATAAAGCTGATTCGGTTTCTGATAAAGGCGGGCTGGTGGGTATTTTCTTTATGGCATTCACGCTGTCGTTGGTTTCTTTTTCCTGTACCGGACCTATCATAGGGACTTTGCTTGTAGAAGCTGCACACGGAAGAAGTTATTTAGGACCCATCATGGGCATGACAGGATTTGCACTGGCTCTTGCTTTGCCATTTGCATTATTTGCAGCATTCCCTTCGTGGTTAAATTCATTGCCAAAGTCGGGCGGATGGCTGAACAGTGTTAAAGTTACACTGGGATTTTTAGAATTAGCGCTTGCGCTTAAGTTTCTGTCCAATGTCGATCTTGCTTATCACTGGGGCTTGCTTAAAAGGGAGGTGTTTATCACGCTCTGGATTGTTATCTTCGGGATGATGGGATTTTACCTGTTGGGAAAATTGCGTTTCTCTCATGACAGCGAAGTACCGCACATCGGTATCGGAAGATTGTTGTTTTCAATTATTTCCCTGGGTTTTACCATTTATTTAATCCCGGGTTTATGGGGCGCACCGCTTAAGCTTATCAGTGGTTTTCCTCCACCTGAATTTTATAAGGAATGGCTCACAACAGGCAGCAGTAACCATTGCCCCCATAACCTGAATTGTTATCATGATTATGAAAGCGGAATGGCTTATGCACGAACACAAAACAAGCCGGTGATCATTGATTTTACCGGATGGAGCTGTGTTAACTGCCGCAAGATGGAGGATAATGTGTGGAGCGACCCTGAGGTGCTGAAAAAATTATCGGATGATTATGTGTTGATTTCACTTTATGTGGATGATAAGGAAACACTTCCGCCATCACAACAATATGAGAGTAAGACTACAGGTAAAAAAATAAAGACTACAGGTAATAAGTGGAGTGACCTGCAGTCGAGGATTTATCAAACCAATGCACAGCCTTACTATGTGTTGCTGGATAATAATGGAAAACTATTGGCACACCCTAGAGGATATACCCCGGAAATAGATTTATATACGAAGTACCTGGATGAGGGATTGTGCAGGTATAAAAAAAGAAACGATAGCAATACTAACTGAAATTTAAACTTATTCTAATTACGTATTGTCTGATAATGAAGTGCAATCACTCCGCAAGAAAATGTTTTCGTTTCTAAGAGATTAAGTTTAATGTTTTCATTTACATTTTTAAATAGCGGAATTCCCTGTCCGATCAAAATTGGATTAACAAATAACCAAAATTCATCTATCAATCCAAGAGTCATTAATGAATGCGAAGCAGTGGGACTTCCAAAAACTAGAATATTTTTTCCGTCTTGTTTTTTAATTTTATTGATGTTGTCAGCAAGCTGATTGCTGATAACTGTGGTGTTATCAAGTCCCTGTTGATTAAGTGTTTTTGATAAAACAATTTTTGAAACTTTCTTGTACCATGCTGCATGTGATATATCATGCTTTGATGCATCCGGTTGTTCGGCAGCTGTGGGCCAATAACTTTGCATCATTTCGTACGTGACACGACCATAAAGTGCAGCATCAGCCTGGCTTGTCATGGTATCTACAAAGTCAAATATCTCATCATTAATTTTTATCCAGTTCAATTCACCATTAGGCCCACCCACAAAACCATCAAGGGATGTGTGCATAAAGAATATTAAATTTCTCATTGTTAATTTTTTATCGGCTTGGAGTTATTTACGATCGCAAGATGCAATTTTTTCTGAAGATGATTAGTGTAGATAATCAAATTTTGTAGCAAATTTGTTATCATTTATTTCAGAATCCTCACAATTAATTATGCAAATAAAATGCAGGTAATCTGAAAATAAAAAAAAATTTGTACAGTATGCACACATTAAAATTTCACGAAGGAGGCAGTAATAGCTATGCGGAAATTCTATTGAGAAATTATGAAGATGCTATCTCATTGATTAAGCGTAATACGACATTGGATGAAACAGAAAAAAATAATTTATTGGAACAAGAAAGAATTAAGTATGCTGAGGCAGTGAAGAAAGCAGCAAAGAGCTTATTTTAAAATAAAAGTAAGATTTTAAACGCAAGTGTTAACTACGAAAGAAAGTTTCCATCATCAATCAATTATTTTTCATAGTATAATTTCACACTTCTGATAATTAAGTTTAATAACAGCGAAAAAGAATTGGCAATAATTATTATCCAGTCATCTTTGAGAATACCCTAGTAAATCCGCAGGTCATTACCAATTAAGTTTTATAGCAGAGTGCCCCCCCCGTTGACATCAGATAATTAAATGCTGATTGCTATCTGAATGCAGCCCATCCAAACATTTCGCTTTTTACTTTGTTTGGATTCCATTTGATGCGGTAAGCCACTTCCATATTGATGAAGGAGTAAGAGTCTTTTAGTTTGGGATTACCTCTCTGGCTCGTTGCTGCGCCCACATAACCATTGGTTCCATAGCCGGTGGGGTCGCTGATATATTTGGCAAGCTCCTGCTGATTGATATCACCAGGATAGTTTTGTTCTATCTCATGATAAGTAGCGTAAGAGGTGCTGGCATCATCCAGATAGTCAGATAAAAAATGATAGTATCCGAATTCAACTGAATAGGTGATTAATGGTGTGATGCCAAAGCGGAAGCCCATCGCGGCAGGAATTCCTATTTGCCATGGACTGTATTTACCTTTTGAATTTCCTTCGTTAGCAGCGCCCTGCCCTTCAGTTCGCCAGTCGCGCAAATGGGTTTCATATTTTCCATCTTTTTCAATGACGTTACCAAATCCATCACTTTGCGGATGATCGCGTGTGGTTCCATCTCTCCAGTAATAATAACGGTGGTTAATATCAATACTGCCCATGAACAAATCCGCTTTAGGGTCAGCATAATAAATTCCAACACCGGTGAAAAAGAAAATAGCTGCACCTTGTTTGCTTAGCAGCATTCTTTTATTAGGATAATAAGTGTAGCTGATATGACTGGACAGACCAATAATATCAGTTCTGAAGCTTAAACCTCTTCCATAATTGCGAAGCTCGAACCCTGAACGTGGACCGATGGACCGGGTTTCGTCATAGCCAATGCGGTGCCAGCTCATACGTGCTTCAATATTAAAATTAGCGTATTGGTTACCTGTGATTGCTTTCGGCTGAATGATGTTTCTAAGGGTGATAGCCATACCTGGACGTGTGGAGCTTGCCTGGAAGAACTCATCGTTTCCGAGATCACCAAAGTAATTTGTGATGCCTGAAGCAATCCCGAAATCCATTGTTTGCTGTGAGCGTACAGGAAGAGTAATAACGCTTAATAAAGCGATCAAAAGGAGTAAGTTTTTTTTCATAGGATGAAGTGTTTGGTAAGACTAAGGTATGAAAATATGTGGATGTTATAAAATACATTCAAATTAAAATTTAATTCATCACAGGGGGTATCCAGGGTTTGCAGTGCTGATAAAGTTATGTGTGTGATTTAACAGTTCTGCTGTTTTATAAATCTCAATTATCAATCCAATAATTACCTTTTAATGACAGGGTTATGGAATTTATTAGAAATGAACATCGTTAAAGTGTAAACCAATAAATAAAAAAAATATGAAACCGCTTATTGAATCCTGGGAAAACCCAACTTCTTCGATACGAAATGAAATTGTATTTGCAAACCGTAATCATTTGTATGGGGCTTATGCATTGAGGCAGAATTATGAGAAGCTTGTTGCGAAAGCTTTTATTCTTACATCAACAGCTTTTATCATATTATTTTTTATTCCTGTAATTATTAAATGGTTAAATCCAACAGAAGTAATTTCTACCAATAACAATGACGAGGTGTGGGAGTTAACGCAGGATGTTTTTAAAAAGCCGGAGGAAATTGCTGCACCAACTAAAACACCACCACCTGCATCTGCGGCACTTCGCTCTCCCATTCCTGTAATCAATGATGAGGTAATAAACGAAGAGCCGTTACCTCTAAATCAAAACAGCAACACAAACGTGAGTGTGAACAATAACATTTCTGATTCTATATTCATTGATGATTATGTTCCGGGTAGTAATATAAATGCTGATACGATTACTCATACTATTACTGATGTGCAGGAAATACCTGCATTTCCTGGAGGCATTTCAGCAATGATGAACTATCTTATTGCAAACATTCATTATCCATATAATGCGAAGGAATCAAATATTCATGGCACTGTTTATATCAGCTTTGTTATTGATAAAGAAGGAAGCCTTACTGATGTTAACGTGATGCGTGGAATTGGCGGAGGATGTGATGAAGAAGCATTGCGGGTTGTGAAAAGTATGCCCGCATGGACACCGGGCAAACAAAATGGAAGATCTGTGATGGTTCGCCTGATATTGCCTGTGCAATTCACCCTGAGATAAATCGTACGTCTTGCTGAATTACGTGCTTGTCGTGAATAATAGCGTTAATGGCTAATTTTTATTCGGATGATTAAGTTTTTCGTTTCCTTTGATTTTTCAAAAGCTCAAAAACTTTATGCTGAATAAAATACTTAGTGCCTGTTTTGTCTTACTTATTGTTTTGCAAGGTTGTAAAACAACCCGTCAGAATACTTCACCGGATACTACTTCTAAAAATGAAAAAATATTGCGAGTGCCTGAACTTTACCGTGCAAGCAATCCAATTGTGAATGATATTATGCACACCAAACTTGATGTGCGATTTGACTGGGAGAAAAAGTACCTCTATGGAAAAGCAACATTAACACTTCAACCCCATTTTTATCCAACACAAACACTTGTGCTTAATGCGCGTGGAATGACTATTAATGAAGCGAGCCTGCTGGAGGATACCATTCGCACTCCTCTCATTTATGATTATCGAAACGACAGCCTGATTATTAATCTCAACACAATGTACGGGTATGGCGAGGTATATAATGTATTCATTGATTACACCGCAAAGCCTGAAGAACTGAAATCATTGGGTGGTAGCGCTGCAATTACCAGTGATAAGGGGTTGTATTTTATCAATCCTGACGGGAAGGACACTGCGAAGCCAAAACAAATATGGACACAGGGAGAAACACAGGCAAGTTCTGTTTGGTTTCCAACCATTGATGCGCCCAATCAAAAAATGACTCAGGAAATAAATATCACCGTAGATACGGCTTACGTCACTTTATCAAATGGGGTGCTTATTAAAAGTGTGAATAATGGCAACGGTACAAAAACAGATTACTGGAAACAGTCATTTCCTCATTCGCCTTACCTTGTAATGATGGCAATAGGAAAATTTGCGGTTGTAAAAGATAAATGGCGTGATAAGGAAGTGAGTTATTACGTAGAACCGGAGTATAAAAATGTTGCGAGAAAAATTTTTGGAAATACTCCTGAGATGATTGAATTCTTTTCAAATAAATTAGGTGTTGATTATGCCTGGGAAAAATATTCGCAGGTGGTTGTGCGTGATTATGTGAGCGGAGCAATGGAAAATACTACTGCCACGGTGCATGGAGATTTTTTACAGCGTGATGAAAGAGAGTTATTGGATTATACCGGTGAAGATGTAATATCTCATGAATTATTTCATCATTGGTTCGGAGACCTGGTAACCGCTGAATCGTGGAGTAATTTACCATTGAATGAGGCATTCGCCACTTATGGAGAATACTTATGGAATGAATATAAGTATGGACGTGAAGAAGCAGATGCAGGATTTATCAGTGATTTGAATACTTATCTGCAGGAAGCAAAAACCAAACAGGTGAACCTGATTCGTTTTCAATATGAAGCGCAGGAAGATATGTTCGACCGTCATTCATACCAGAAAGGAGGTTGTGTATTACACATGCTCAGGAAATATGTTGGCGACAAAGCATTTTTTAATTCTTTGAAATTATATCTTGATCAAAACAGGTTTCAGGCTGCAGAGATTCATCATCTGCGTTTGGCATTTGAAAAAACAACCGGTGAAGACCTAAACTGGTTTTTTAACCAATGGTTTTTAGATAAAGGACATCCGGTACTGGATATCAGTTATAGCTGGGATGATGCAAGAAAAGAGCAGCATGTAATTATTGAACAGCAACAGAATTTTGAGACTACACGACTGTTCAGACTACCAATGCAAATAGATATATATGAAGACGGAAAAACATCACGACAAAAAATAACGCTGGATAGTGCACGCCAGGAATTTATTTTTTCATCTGCAACCAAACCTGATTTAGTAAATGTGGACGCTGATAAAATGCTGGTGTGTACCAAGACAGATCATCATACCAATGAAGAATGGATATATATGTATCATCATGCTCCATTGTATATTGACAGGATGGAGGCATTGAAAAAGATCAGCAGGAATTACTTAGCAGGAAGTGCTGAAGCCAACCTGATGATGGGAGCATTAAATGATCCACATTTTAATCTGCGAAATCTTGCCATAAAAAATATAGGCACTATTGCCTCTACTGCGGATAGCAGCGCTGTCAAAACAAAACTTATTGCTATTGCGCAGCACGACAATAAATCATCAGTACGTAAAGAAGCACTTATTGCCCTGGAAGATCATTTTAAAGATGAATCAGTAACTACCCTGCTGAAAGCTGCCATACATGACAGCTCTTATGCTGTAATTGGTTCAGCCATTACACTTCTTACTGAGAGAAATGAAAAAGAAGGTTTGCAAATGGCGCGCGAAATGGAAAAAGAAAATAACAAGCATTACTTCGAAATATTGTCAGAAGTTTTTGCAAAACATGGGGATGATAAAGATGCCGCCTTTATGCACAAAACTTTAGCTGCTGCTGATGGATTTGAAAAATACCAGGGTGTGCAGATGTACGGAAAGTTTTTATTACGTTGTAACAATGAAGACAATATAAGTAACGGATTGGATAACATTTATGATGTGGGTAAAAATGCTGAAGTATGGTTTGTCCGTTTTTCTGCTATGCAAACTTTATCAGAGTTATCAAAACGATTTGGAGAAAAAAAAGGCGATAGTAAACCAATGTATGAATCACTTAAAAAGAAAACAGATGATTTGATTGCTGACCTCAAGAAAAATGAAAAGGATGAAAATATCCGCAAGATTCTTGGCACTTCAGGGCAATAGAAGTTTGAAGTTTAAAGTCTAAAGTTTAAAGTTATCGCTACCCAACTTCAAACTTTAAACTCTCACGACCCCAGATAATTATAAACCCAGCTTCCAATAAAAAGGTAAAGTATCAATTCAGCTATAATTATTCTTTTTCCGCTCAGCAAATAATAAGCAATAAAAATTGACAATGGAAGTGAGAGTATGCAGAAGCGATACAACAATTCTTCGCGTGAAACGAGAATGGTTAAAACAGCGCACGCAAAATAAAATATCGTTACCTGTTGGTTCAATCTTGTTTTGCTCACGTTTTTATAAAAGTTTGCCCGCAACCTGATAATTGCCAAAGCACTTACTACGGCAACAAGAACAAGGGTAAAAGTATAACCTTGAACAAACACGCTGTGCAATTCAATTTGCCTTTTAATGCCGGAAATAAAAACGCGTTCATAAAAACTCATCAGCATATTATTCCAGAAATAATAAACAAAAGCAAAAAAGAAAGGGAGTCCGAATCCTAAAATGCCCACTATCCAATCTCTCCATGAAAAGGGACGAAGGATGAGAATACTCACTATGTAAAAAACAATAAAAATGATGAGCGGAAAATAAAACAGAGAAGCAAGCGCCATCAGAAAACAACTGTCGAATTCAAAAGCCAGCGGGTATTCATTTTTATAGAGATAAAATAATTTATCAATGGCAAAAAGTAATATGCTGTTAGCGAATATCAGTGGTTGAAACCAGAAGAAAGGTGGCAAGATGGTGCTGATGAGCAAATAAACTACAGCAGGCATCCATGATGCTTTATATAAAACTTCGTGCTTGTTCAGTATCCAGTTAAAATGCAGAGCCTGGCTTATCACCAGAATCATAACGGTAATAAAATAAACTGATACCGGTAAGCCGGAATAAAACCTAAGTATAAGATTATAAAACGGAGTGTTATTACTGGGTACAATTCTGAAATGAAAACTGTAAGAAACCCAGCCCATCACCAATACCAGGACACCCAAAACAACAAGCGCACTAATTTGAGTGCTGCGGAAAAGGCGTGTCAGCATGTAATAACTTCAAATAGTTGTGTGAGAAACAAATTAAATTATTTTTGTGCCAAATTAAATTAAAATTATGGATGCAGTTTGGTATGGTTTCGCTCATTTTATGGAATGGATTTTTAAAATAATAGAACCCCTGGGAAAATCAATTGATATAATTTTTACGCTTATCATTATAATTGGTGCTATTTATTGGTTGTGGTACGATAATTATGTGCGCAAAACAGGTGATAATTTTATGGATAAGAAGGGATAGGTTTTTATAAAAACCCTTTAAGTAATTTGCAACTTTTCAATTACTACTAATAAAAAAGAGGCTGACTCATAACCGTGTCAGCCTCTTTTAATTTTAATAAAATTTTATTTAATAATAAATAAGCCTGATAACATCAGCAAGGTATTTAGTAAAACGGATCACCTGCCTGCTATACCCATATTCATTATCATACCAAATATAAAGCACCATGCTTTTTTTATCTTTCGATACAATAGTGGCGGGACTATCAACAATGGATGCACAAGGATTGCCGACAAGATCGCTGCTTACTAATTCATTACTATAAGAATATTGTATTTGTTCAATCAGCGGACCTTTCAAAGCCGCATGCTTTAATATTTCATTTACGTCATCCTTGCTTGTTTCTTTATTAACAGTAAGGTTAAGAATCGCAAGTGAAACATTAGGTGTGGGCACCCTGACAGCATTTCCGGTAAGTTTTCCTTCTAAGGCAGGCAATACTTTTGCAACAGCTTTATCAGCTCCTGTTTCAGTGATTACCATATTTAATGCTGCTGAACGGCCTCTCCGATATTTTTTATGATAGTTGTCAAGCAGGTTTTGATCATTAGTGTAAGAGTGAATAGTTTCAATATGTCCACGCTCAATACCTAAAGAATTTTCAATAACTGAAAGCACAGGAACAATAGCATTGGTTGTGCATGATGCTGCTGAAAAAATCTGCTCATCTTCTTTATGGTTTTTTTCATTAACACCATACACCACATTAGGAATGTCACCTTTACCAGGTGCAGTCAATAGGACTTTGTTCACACCTTTAGCTTTAAGATGTAAACTCAACCCCTCCCTGTCACGTGCCACACCCGTATTGTCAATTACGATAGCATTATTAATTCCATAAGCGGTATAATCAATTTCTTCAGGCACTTTAGCTGCCAGCATATAAACTGTATGACCGTTAACGATCAAAGCTTTCTTATCAAAATCCTCAATCACTGTTCCCGGAAAAGGTCCATGTACAGAATCATTTCTTAAAAGATCAGCACGTTTGATTAAATCCTCATCGCTATAGCTGCGTGTTACAATGGCACGCAAGCGAAGCTGCTCGCCTTTTCCAGCCTGTGATACAAGTTCACGTGCAAGGATACGTCCGATACGTCCGAATCCATATAACACCACATCACGCGGAACCATCACACGTTTATCTTTACCAATAAAACCTTTGAGCTTTCCCGTTAGGAATGTATTTACATCATTGCTGTATTCTGAGCGTTCACTTAACCATTCAGCAGCCAGACGACCAATATCAATGCGTGATGGTGCAAGGTCTAACCGGCTGAGTTCGCGTGCAAGAAGTAAAGTGTCTTCAACCGAAATTGGTTTTTTAACAATTTCCTTAGCATACTGATGTAGATTAAGAATCTGGCTTGCACTGCGATCAACCAATTGATTGCGGAAAATGATCAGCTCAACTGACTTATCATACCACATGGTACCAATTATATGAATAAGTTCTATTGCCGCTTTTTCAAGTAAAATCCAATCAGTAAGTTGGCTTTCATAAGTAGATTGTCCGGCTCCGTTTAATGTTGCTGTAGATGACATGATGGAAGAATTTAATGATTTAGGCAAAGATAATAGTTGAGTGTTTACAGTTTACAATTTTACGGCTTACAGTTTTATCGCGCAAGATTTTTTAACAATAAACAGTAAACTGTAAACCGTAAACATTATTTTTGCCCCCCAATTCAAACGGTGATTGTAGCTCAGTTGGTTAGAGCGCCTGATTGTGGTTCAGGAGGTCGCGGGTTCGAGCCCCGTCCTTCACCCTACTAAAGCTTCACCCCGTAAATTCCGGGTGAAGCTTTTTTATTTACTTAACATGGTTAATTTTAACCTATCAATAATTATTTAAACCATTCAGTATCACTATTAAAAACCAAAACAATCAGATGAAACAATCTTTACAAATTACCATGATGATTTTTTGTTTTCTGTTGCTTACGGTAACAGGTAAATCTCAAAATCAAAATGCACTTGCATTTGATGGAACCAATGATGTAGTAGAAACTCCCGGAGCTTCATCATTAATTGCCGGTTCTGATAATATCAGCATGACCTGCTGGGTGTATCCTCAAAATCCATCTCCCAATGGAACTTATGATGGATTCTGTGGATTCAGAAATAACACAGATGCCGATTTTTATATACTTCATTATAATACCAATACTGTGGAAGCGCGTTTTCGAAACAGCTCTGGAATAACCTATGATATAACAGGTACAGGTATTCAAATTAATACATGGCAACACCTCGCTTTTACATACGATGGAACTATGTTGCGCTATTACCGGAATGGGAATAAGTTAGATTCTATTGCTGCAACAGGAAATATTACAAATGTTAGTGATACTTTTTATATGGGCGGTGTACCATTCGCAGGAGCAATGTTTAACCTCATTGGTAAATTAGATGAAGTAAGCCTTTGGAACAAAACTTTATCACAATCAGAAATCAATTGTATTTATAATGATGGAATTGATTCTACTGATGCAAGCCTTCAACTGCTTTATAAATTTAATCAGGGTATTGCAGGAGGAAACAATACTTTAATAACTTCTATAACCGATGCCACAGGACATTTGGATGGTACTCCGTTTAATTTTTTAATGACCGGTACCGTTTCAAATTTTGTTGCAGGTCCTGTTAATGCACAAACCACTACAGCATCTTTCTGCCCGGGAACAAATTATGTGTGGGGAAATATTTCACTTACTGAAACAGGCACCTATACGCAAGTTTTCACATCCTCATTAGGTTGCGACTCTACTGTTCAATTAATTCTTTCATCTGATGTTGACACCTCTGTTACGCAAAACGGAAACATGGTGTTTGCTCACCAGACAGGATTTGGAGTATTGTACCAGTGGCTTGATTGCAATAATGGTTTCGCTCCGGTTAATGGAGCTACGAACCAAATCTTTACACCTGTTGTGAATGGAAGCGTTGCAGTGAAAGTTACATTCAACGGTTGTACTGATACTTCCTCCTGTTATACATTTACCAATGTTGGTATTGAGGAAAAAAGTAATGAGGCTGTTCTTAACATTGCTCCGAATCCTGCTAAAGATGTTTGTGTTATTTCAGCTCCTTTTTTCAAGAATTCAATTTTAAGAATTTATGATACTGACGGTCGTTTGTTATTACAACAATCATTTAACAGCAAAGCAGTTTTGAACCTGAATAACTTTAACAATGGAATTTACTTTCTTGAAATCAGCAATCCTGTTGGGGGTATTGCAAGGAGAAAATTGGTAAAAAATTAAAAGCCTGTTTAAATTTCTTAAAAAGACAATATTTCTTCTTCAAAAACCCATAACCCCAAAAGGGGAACAGCAGGCGCTCGGTGTCCCTTTAGGGAATTCAAGGGTGAACGCGGGCAATAAAATGATTATTTTAAAAAATTTAAACAGGATCTAAATCTTTATTGGCAGTAATGTTTTCCTTCCAGTAAAGCAGTAGTGTTGATGTTCATCATTCAACAACTTTTTACTCGTTAACTTTGTGTTGTTATAATGAGTGAAAAAACTGTTTTACTTGTGGAGGGAATGACGTGCAGCAACTGTGCACAAAATATCACACGCCATCTTCAAAATAAAGGATTAGAAAATGTACTTGTAAATTTTGAGGATTCAGAAGTAACATATACTGACGCTCACCTGCTCCCTACATCAACAGTTATAAGCGAAATAAACAGCTTAGGTTACAAAGCTTCAGCTAATATTTCATCAGCAGAGATAGAAAAAAAAACCTGGACCACTTTAGAAAAGCGCTTGCTGATCAGCACTCTTTTTACGATTCCATTGTTGCTGCACATGTGGATCAACTGGCATTGGTTACATAACCCGGTTGTTCAATTACTGCTTTGCCTGCCTGTAATAATTATTGGCTTACTGCATTTCGGCAAGAGTGCATGGGGTTCACTCAAACACAAGATGCCTAACATGGATGTATTAATTTCCATTGGCTCCTCTGCGGCTTTTGTTTATAGCGTAATTGCAATGTTTCTTTTTTATGGTACTGAAAAAGTTAATCATTATTTATTTTTTGAAACATCTGCTACCATTATCACATTGGTTTTACTCGGTAATCTGATTGAACAGCGTAGCCTTAAACGTACTACTGCTGCATTGGAATCATTAACACGCCTTCAACCACAAACAGCAAACAGGATAATTGATTCATTTACCAATACTGAACACACCGAAGAAATTCAGGTGCGAAATTTAAAATTAAATGATCTTGTTTTAATCAATACCGGTGAACGCATTCCCGCTGACGGACATATATATTGGGGAGAAGCTACTGTGGATGAATCTTCCATGACTGGAGAAAGCCTGCCGGTTGAAAAAAATATAAATGATAATGTGCTTGCAGGGACAATCCTTTTACAGGGAAGCATTAAAATTATTGCTGATAAAACAGGAGACAACACTGTATTGAATCATATTATTGAACAGGTAAAACATGCTGCATTACATAAACCCGACATTCAACGGATGGGAGACATTGTAAGTGCGTGGTTTGTACCGGTGGTTTTATTTATTTCCATTATAACTTTTTGTGTTTCTTATTTTATTGCTGATGTTTCAATTCAACAATCATTGTTAAGCAGTATTGCTGTCCTGGTTATTTCCTGTCCATGTGCAATGGGCTTAGCCACTCCCACAGCAGTGGCAGTTGGAATTGGCAAAGCAGCAGGCAATGGAATCCTGGTGAAAGGTGGTGATACATTAGAAAAATTTGCCAACATTAAAACAATAGTATTTGATAAAACAGGGACGCTCACCACTGGAAAATTTTCCGTTACCGGGATTAACTATTTCAATTATGAAAAAGACCTGATACATTATTTAATCTCAACACTTGAAAAACATTCCACCCACCCTATTGGCAAAGCATTGGTGGAGTACATAAAACACGAGGGAAATATTAATATCTCTTTCAACTCCATCCAGGAGGAGAAAGGGTTTGGGATGAAAGCCAATGATCATGACGGAAATACTTACACCATCGGGTCATTTAATACAGCAAAAAATATTACCCATGATGACACACACCAGGTCTATATCACAAAAAATAAAATTCTTTTAGCAACAATTGATTTAGAAGACACTATCCGTCATGATGCAAAAGCAACAGTGGATTATTTCAGATCACAAAATATTAAAGTGGTTTTATTAAGTGGAGATAATCTTTATAATTGTAAAAAAGTAGCTAATGCTTTAAACATTACTGAAGTATGTACGAGTATGCTTCCGCATGAAAAAACAAATATCATCAACGAATTAAAAAAAGATGGATTGCTGGCAATGGCTGGTGACGGTATCAATGATGCACCATCACTTGCTACTGCTGATGTGGGTATTTCATTTCGTGCAGCTACACAAATCGCTATCCAGTCTGCTGACATAATATTAATGAATGAGCAGGATTTGTATTCATTATGCAATGCTCACAACATTGCAAAAGCAACTTTAAAAACCATCAAACAAAATCTTTTCTGGGCGCTATTTTATAATGTTGTTGCCATTCCCATTGCAGCTTTTGGTTTACTCAGTCCTATGATAGGTTCACTCTCAATGGCGTTTAGTGATGTGGTGGTGATTGGTAATTCATTGCGGTTAAAAATTCATCCGTCATTGCGAAGAGTCAGGCAATCAGTTTAATCAATTCATCATTCTCATCACAGTACTTCCTCATATTACACACCTTTAACTTCCGCTAATTTTTTATTTTCACCAGCACTATCCTCATGAAAAAAATTCTAATCTTTCAGTCGCTATTATTTTTAATTTCTACCATGACGCATGCGCAAGATGTTATAATACTCCGGAATGGAGAAGAGCTAAAAGGGAAAGTAATTGAAATAACGCTATCAGAAATTAAATATAAAAAGACCGAAAACCTGGAGGGTCCTTTGATTTCAATTGCTAAAGACGATGTATATGCAATTAAATATGAGAACGGTGCAATTGATTTAATAAAACATACTATTGATAATGCAAAAGAAAAAAAGCCTGAGCCTAATAAAGTAACAACCTTTCTGTATGGAGGTGGTTCGTTTCCCATTAGTTATTTTGCAGATAAGCAGGGTGGAAGCGCGCTTACCGGATATACAGTAGGAGTTGATGTCAAAATTAAAACGCAGGGAAAATTAAATTTTACTTATGGCTTCAATTACACCAGGCATCCATTTAAATTCGAGGCATCCCCGCCAAATAACTATACTTTAAAAGGTCATTTTGATATTGCCACTTTAGTCGTGGGTTTGCGTTACCAAACAGTATCATCCCGTGTACAGTTTTATGTTGGTGTTTTAGCTGGAGCTAATTTCACCTCCTTACGGGTAAAGAAAAATATTGGCTCAGCCGAAGCTTTAGGTTTTGCTTTTTACCCGGCAATGGGAATTGTCAAAAACAAATTTACTTTAGGTGCAAAATACCTGGCAGCAAACCCAAGATTCAGGGATTTTCATAATGAACTTTTACCTGTCAAAGCACTTCAATTAGTAGTGGGATTAAGATTGTAAAATAATTTTTTATTTCTCCACCTGCACTTTTGCAACCCGTTACTTTAAGTTTCTCTTATCTTAAATTCAATTGCCCTACTTTCGCTCACGCTTTTTATTCAGTTATATTAATGAGAAAAATTTTATTGCTTGGAGCAGGACGTTCTTCAGGTGCATTGATAAAATATTTATTAAATCATGCACAAGCTGATGATTTTGAATTAACAGTTGCGGATATTTCTGTTTCATCAGCAGAAGAAAAAATACATCAGCATGAACGTGGACGTGCAATTGCTTTTGATATTAATAATATTGAACAGAGAACCACGGAAATCTCAAATGCAGATATTGTAATCTCACTATTACCTCCTGCTTTACATTATCTCGCAGCTACTGATTGTGTACAATTATCCAAACATCTTGTAACAGCAAGCTATGTTTCTCCAGAGTTGAAAGCATTGGATGATGATGCAATTCAGAAAAATATTTTATTGCTGAATGAGTGTGGATTGGATCCCGGCATAGATCATATGTCAGCAATGGAAATCATTCATCGTTTGCAAAAACAGGGAGCTGAATTAAAAAGTTTTAAATCATATACCGGAGGATTGGTTGCACCCGAAAGCAATGACAATTTATGGGGATATAAATTTACCTGGAACCCACGCAACGTAATTTTAGCAGGACAAGGAACAGCAAAGTATATCGAGAACAATCACTACAAATACATTCCTTACAATCGTTTGTTTACGCAAATTGAAAAAATAAAAGTAGACGGCTCAGGAATTTTTGATGGTTATGCAAACCGTGATTCATTAGCATACAGAAAAATTTATAGTATTGATACAATACCAACTCTTTTACGCGGAACATTAAGGCAGGAAAATTTCTGCAGCGCATGGCAGGTTTTTGTTTTGCTTGGATTAACAGATGACTCCTACATCATTGAAGACTCTGAACATCTTACTTATGCTCAATTGGTAGAAGCATTTCTTCCTGCTGCAGCAAAAGGTGAAAGCATAGAAGAAAAACTTTGTAGTTTCTGCAATATCAATTCCAGCAGTGTTGAGATGGAAATGATCCGTTCAACCGGGATATTGTATAGTACTGTAATCGGTTTACCAAACGCAACACCGGCACAAATACTTCAACACTTATTGCAAAGTAAATGGGTTTTAAAACCTGAAGATAAAGACATGATTGTGATGCAGCATTTGTTTGAATATTCATTGAACGGTAAAAACGAAAGTATTCATTCAAGCCTTGTTGTAAAAGGTGAAAGTGTTGAACAAACTGCAATGGCAAAAACAGTTGGGCTTCCGCTTGGTATTGTTGCGAGATTAATTCTTCAAAATAAAATTTCGTTGCGTGGAGTTCAGATTCCGGTCCAGGAAGAAATTTATAAACCTGTCATGAAAGAATTAAAGGAATACGGAATTAGTTTTAGTGAAAAGCATTTTTCAAGTTAGGAGAACTTATCTCGAAGAATTGTCATTCAGGAGGAACCTTGTCAAATAGATGTACCAAAGACAATAAACGCAAAGGAGTGTTTGCAGGGCTGAAACTTGGTTAGTTTGAAATTTTGATAAAATTAATTCCAGCATTGGTGGTTTTGATTAATGCTATCTTTTTATCTCTTGATAAGTCTTTAATTTCTTTTTCTCTTTCTATTGCCATGTTGATTGAATCATACCTTTCGAAGTAAACTAATTGATAGCAATAATATTTTCCTGCGAATGTTTTTTGATTTGACCGGTTGTTATAATGTTCCTGCATTCTGCGAAAGAGATCGTTGGTTACTCCTGTATAAAAAGTTGTTTTTCCGGGATTGGTTGTGATGTAAACAAAAAAGTTTTGATTCAACATGGGTTGCGCTGCAATAACTTTTTGTGGTTATCAAACTTATCTGCTACTATTTGACAAGGTTACTCCTGAATGACGCTTTTGGTTCTACTCTTTTATCAATTTATTTTTCACACTTCTGCCTTCTTTATCTTTTATCTCTACCACATACATCCCAGCATTTAGCTCACCAACATTAATAGTTGTCTGTTTATTAAATTTTTGTTGCAATAATCCCCTTCCTGTCATATCGTAAAGAAATAAAGTTGCATTATTAAAATTTGGAGCAGTGATGTTGCAAACATTGGTAGCAGGGTTTGGATAAATAGCAATAGGAATGTTAAAAAAATTCAAGCCATTAATCCCTGTAGCACTCTGGCTTATTTTAGCAACAAAAATATCGTGTGAACCTGCTATTGAAACTAATTGTAATGGTGAATTATCAAAGCTTAAATCATTTATAAAAGTTCCTATCACATAAACATTACCATTATTTTCTGCTACACCCCAACTTTCCTGGCTATGTTGTGCACCAGGTCCCGTTGCAGTTTTCACCCATTGGGCATTTCCTGTCGAATCATATTTTGCCACAAAAATGTCGTAACTCCCTGTTATGGGTATAGAACCAAACATTGCAGTTGTGCCATAAGTACCCGTAAAATAAATATTACTTTTAGCATCAATGGTCATATTATTGATAATATCAATTCCTACACCTCCTGCTTGTTCTGCCCATAAAAAATTTCCAGCCGAATCATATTTTGCAACAAAAATATCTACACTTCCTGCTGTGGTTAAAGACAATGTTCCAAAGTTTATGACATTTAAGAAAGTACCTGCAACGTAAATATTATTGTCTTTTCCCACCCGTATTACAGTATTGCCGTCATCACCGTTTCCTCCCGCAGATTTCACCCATAAAGCATTTCCTGCACTGTCATATTTAGCAATAAAAGCATCCCTTCCTCCATTACTTGAAACCGAATTCAAACCAAAACTACAAGTGTTTTCAAAACTT
>JANLUX010000027.1:0-11791 GCA_031363705.1 Bacteroidota bacterium | reverse complement strand
ACATATACACATTTGGAGGTGTCCTTAATCTGCAGATAAATTTCTCCCTTGCTGCTTCCGGTTTGTGCTTCGCCAAACAGTGTTTCAAATTGACTTTTTGATTCAGGTGCGATATAATTGAAAATGAAAGTACCTACTACTTTTTCATAAGTTAAACCAAGCAGTTCATGAAATGCTTTATTTGAATAAACGATCAATCCTTCGGGAGTTAAATTAACTGCTCCTTCAGCAAATTTCTCTACCAAAACGCGGTATGCATAATCCCCGGTTTGCAGTGTAAAAACTTCACGTGTGCCGTTATTGCCAATGGCAAAAGCATCCACTTCACCGGCTTTGATGGCTTCTATCAGCTGTTCGGCTTCTGCAAGTCTGTTTTTAAGCTCCTCTATTTTTGATGATAGATTTACTGAATCCGATCCCATATTATTGAATTGTGATGCCCAACGCTTTTATCACTTTGTCTTTATCAGAAAAAGTGCCGATTAAGGTTTTTTTAGGAAGTGGTAATTTTTTGATAAGTGAAGGACGTCCTTCAGGAAATCCACCACCTGTTATTTCATCCAAACCTTCTATACCGGTTGGAGTTTTTATTAGCTTAATATCTTTCTTATTGATTGCTGATTGCATAATGATTTAAATCCAAAATTTACAGTTATTTCGAAGGGTTTAAAGATATAGAAATTCAAAAATTGTATGATTGTATTTATTATATAGTACAGCTGACATTCATTACAAAATTCTGAAATCGAAGACTTAATTTGTTAATAAAAAACTATTCCGCTTCTGGTATAAATTTCAAGGAAACAGAATTAACACAATGTCTTGTATTTTTTTCAGTGAGTTGTTCTCCAATAAAAACATGACCGAGGTGTGCTTCACAATTATTGCAAATTATTTCTACGCGTCTTCCGTCAGCATCAGCAACGCGTTTAACGGCACCCGGTATTTCATCATCAAAGCTGGGCCATCCGCAATGAGAGTCAAACTTATCTTCCGATTTATATAATGGAGCGTTGCAACGTCTGCACACATAAGTGCCGCTATCTTTTGTATTGTTATATTCTCCTGTAAAAGGCATTTCTGTTCCCTTGTGTACCATCACTCTTTCTTCCTCAGTTGTTAATTTATTATGGTTCATTTGTTTTAATTGAAAAAATCAAATACAAATTTACATACTACATCATAAATGAAAATTTTGAAGACAATAAATCCTGCTATTATTATGAATAATGGCTGGCACAACAATTTAATCTATTTAAAAAACCAATACAAATGAATACGCAAGAAGACAATACCATTCACAACAAAGAAGAAGTGAGTAAGAGGATAGATAAGCTCGATCCCAATAACAATAAAAACCTGCAGCAAAAGCCAATAGTAAAGAGGCGGGGCAAAAAAGTGCATGATGATGGCTTTGAACATCGCACCAGCAATGAAATTGTTTCTTAAAAATTATTTTGCATCATTAAAATTCAAATCAAAATGACAGCAATGTGGTGGGTTTATCTGGGGATTGCAGTAATTGCCGTAGGGCTCTATTACAAGCTGCGAAAAAAATAGTTGGAGTAATAAGTAGCGAAAGGGGGAGTCGAACCCCCGACCTCAGGGTTATGAATCCTGCGCTCTAACCATCTGAGCTACCTCGCCAATTCAACCTTTTTTAAAAGGAGCGCAAATGTAAAAAAATATAAATTAGAAGTAATTTTCATCTCAAATAGTTAACCACTTGCAGATAAGTTTGTTAAAGTTGGGAATGTAAAAAAATCACGATTTCAAAGCAAACTTTTCACTTCATTTCATTTTCCATCCTTTTTTATATCCCTTCTCAAAGTATTTCATTTTACGGTCACGGTTTGTATATTCCCGTACATAATCTTTTGAAAACGTCTCACCCGGATGCTCCAGCTTATCTTTTTTTCCGACTTTAATTCCTAACTGATAAAGCGATCCTTTCAGTTGCCTGTAATCATAATTGCGGCTTATCAATAATCGAAAAATATTTAAAGCCTTATCCAATTCATCACGTGAAGTGTATTGTTCGCCTTCATAATAAAGAAATCCATTATTTGCTTTGTACAATAAATAATCATAAAATGATTCGTGTGAAATATTAAAGCTGCTTACATTATTGTCTGAATAATATTTTGTCGCTTCGTTATAGGTTATTTCTGCAGTGCGGTAGTCACCTTCTTTTTGCAACACATTTACCTGCGCTATCTTTTTCAAATAAGTTGCTGCAGGGATAATTGCGGAGTGCTCTTTAACAATCTGTCGCATGTTTACACCACAATCTTTGTTGTCAGCATTTACCTTTTCAGCCCTGATAAAAAGATCATCCGCTTTTACATAATCAGGAATTAATAGTGCATCTTTTGCATGTAGATATATTTCATCAAACTCACGTTGCGCATTTTCACATTGCTGGCTGAACATTTTTTTTCTTAATTCTTCCAGCCGTTTGTTAAATATTTTTTCTGTTGCAAGCGAATATTTTGCCTGCATATCAGCAATGGTTCTGATAATATTTCTTGCTTCGGGTAATTTATTGTTGTTTACCAGGCTATCACCCATGTCAAGTTTTATTAAAATCAATGGTCGTGCAGCATTTGTTTTCAATGAAGGCAATTCTGCATTTGGAGAAAAACCATAATCCGTTTCCATTTGTGTTGCTGTATCAAAAGCATTTAGAGCGCTTTCGTATTGTTTAGTTGCCAAAGCTTGTTTTCCTTCTTCAATTTTTGTGAGGTAACGTTCACGTGTAATCTCTTTTAATATTTTACGTGCTGCGGAGTCATCGTTAATATCATTGTTGTTGTTTCGCTGATATTTAATTGCATCTGTTATTGATTGTTCAGCTTTGTCAAATTGTTTCTTATCTAAAAAACGCTGTGCATCTTTCAGGTAATCATTATAAATTCCGTTTTTAGCTGTTCTTATTCCTTTAAATAACTCGTCACTGCATCTCACATTCGAGTATTTATCACAAATACTTTTTGCATTATCATAAAACTCCAGTGCTTTATGATAGTCTTTGTCATTTATTTGTTGGGCAGCTTTATCTAAAAGTGATTCATGTAAATCGCCCAGCAATTGATAAGTTAATCTCCTTGTGTCAGGATCAGGATTAAAACGAAATAAAATATCATCTGCTTTAGCTACTACCGCATTAAAATTATTGTTCCTGTAATCAATCAAAGCAAGTTGCAGAAGTGCAGGTGCAAATCCCGGATGTGCTGCAAGCGATTGCTGAAAATAATTTACTGCACCAATGGTATTTCCGTGACTCAGCAAGTCCATTCCACGGTCATAGTAAGCAAGATACAGTGTGCTGAATACCATGTCAAGATCATGCTGAACAATTGCAGCTTGTGAATGAAAGTAGCTCAGGTTGTTCAGCATTTTTGCCGGATCAAATGCTTGCAGCGAAAGCTGGTTATTATAATTTTTATTTTCAATTGCGGATGTAATATGATTGGCATCCGATAACTTTTGCCGCTGAATATTGAAATGATCAATGTCGTGCGGATTGATGGACTGTAACAAATTAATATTGGCTGTTAATGCTGCAGCATCCGTGTAATATTGTTTTATTAAATTAACACGTTCATTAAATTGAATAATATCATTCGAACTGTAAACAGGTAAAAAATTTTCGATGGTATGATGGGTAACGCTGCCCAATGAATCATTATAAACACTTTCTTTTTTATCAGGTTTATTGTTATGCACGTTCACATTATTAAAAGAAACAGAAGAGAGGAGGTTATTACCATTCCATGTTTTTATAATGAACCGTACCTGTGATGGTAATAAGTGATTGCTCACATCAAACCCTTTGTAATGCACATCACCGCTTACCGTTATCGCTTCTGAAACAATGCTGGTTTGTTGCAAAGGTTCACGTGTTCCTGTCAGCATTGTTTGATCAACTGCAATGGTGAACTGGGCGTTTCGCTGAGGTTTGCTGTTCCCTTCGGCAAGTGAAGTAATTATTCCGTTTGTATTATTTGCACTCAGCGAATATTTGATCACTACTTGCTGGCGAACTTTTTCTTCTTTAACAAAAGGTCTTTGGGCATTTGCATGGATAGCTTGAATCAACAAAAGAAAAATAATTATGTTTTTCATAGAGGTAAAATTACTTCTGCCAAATTACAAATGATGTTCCATCTGCAAAATGCTTAATGTAAAATTCACTGTAAGATGCTGACAATGGATGTTTAATTTCGCAACAAACAAATTATAAATGAACCACAAGATAGAATTTGCTGAAACAAATGATCAAATTTTAAATTGCTTTGAAGCCATGCATGCTTTGCGCCCTCATCTTGAAAAGGAAAAATTTGTAGCGTTGATAAACCAGATGAAAAAGGAGGGATATATACTTGCTTATATCAAAGAAGAGAACATGGTAGTGGCTGTTACAGGTTACCGTTATCTGCATCATTTATATTGTGGAAAATTAATTTATGTTGATGATCTGAGCACCATGCAGCAATACCGTAAAAAAGGACATGCTAAAAAACTAATGGATTTTATCCTGAGCGAAGCACGAAAAAATAATTGCAATCATGTTGATCTTGATTCAGCCTGCGGACCGCACCGTTATGATGCACATCGCTTTTATCTGCGTTTTGGATTCAATATTACCAGTCACCATTTTGCTTTGGTTTTGCATGATTAATCCGGTTAAATAATTAGCTGAATTTTTTTAATCTTATTTCACGTAATTCTCAATCCGGTTTACTGATACGTTATTGCCAAGGGTGTCAACATAATTATCAGTATAATCTAAGTGGATTGAAATAGTAGAACTTCCAATGGTGTAGGTTCCCTGTCCATTATAAGTATGCATGGTACCTTGAAAAAAACCTGATTGTGTATTTAAATATAGTTTACTTAATACATGGTCAACATGGAAAAATAAATCAGCTGTGTGGCAATTAACAGCGTTAAGCAGTGTAATACTATCATTGTAAAAATTAGAAGTAACAAAATTTGTAAGGCATGCAGTATCATTTGGAGTTAAAGGAGTACAGAGATAAATACCATTTAAAAATTCCGAATCATTTTTAACTCTCACTGTTCTTACTACTGAATCTTTATCGCCTGCAGAATCATACACTACATAAGAAATTTTATACATAGCGGCTGAATCTTTATTCACTGTACCATACACAATTACATTAGCGGTCAAATCTCCGTCTTCAACATCCATTGCCGTGAAACCGGGATCAATAAAAACACTGTTTAATACTGAGGTGATGTCTGCTCCGTTAGTAAGTGTAATGACAGGCGGATTATTAGGAAGCGGTGGCACAGCAAGCACACTAAGTTTAAATGATTTGCTCGCAGTTTTGTTATTATCCACTGAAGTTCCTGTTATGGTAATAACAAAATTCCCTGTGTCAGCATTCATGTTTGCATGTATAGTTTCAGTCAAAGTGAAATCAGGTTCTCCCTTGTCAGGGCTGAAATTAATTGTTATACCAGCCGGCATTCCTGTTGCCGTAAGTTTCACCTCTTCTTTATTCCCACCCAGAAAAAAAACTTTTAAACCAATGTCCATCGTTTGTCCAACTATAATGCTGGTATTACTCACACCAGTTATTTTAAATTCCATTGAATTGTTTTCTTCCTCTTTTTTACAAGAGTTAAATAACACAATGGTGATGATTATAAAATAAAATTTTTTGATAAGCTTCATTAAAGAGATAATTACATTTCGAAAAAATTAATATTTCATTCCTAACTGGTAAAACATAAAAGCAAAAATATCCGCCTGTTCATCAATTAATTTTCCTGTTGGTTTTCCTGCACCATGTCCGGCATTGGTATCAATACGTATCAGTACCGGATTATCACCTTTTTGTTTTTCCTGCATTGTTGCAATAAACTTAAATGAATGTGCAGGCACCACCCGGTCATCATGATCTGCAGTGGTAACCATTGTTGCAGGATATTTTACACTATCTTTTACATTGTGCAAAGGCGAATATTTATATAAAGAATTAAATTCTGTACTGTCATCACTTGATCCGTAATCACTCACCCAGCTCCAGCCAATTGTGAATTTATGATAACGTATCATATCCATCACACCCACAGCCGGCAATGCTACTTTAAACAGGTCAGGTCGCTGAGTCATTACTGCGCCAACCAGTAGTCCGCCATTTGAACGTCCGCTGATGGCGAGCTTTGCCGGTGATGTATATTTATTTTTAATCAGGTATTCTGCTGCCGCAATAAAATCATCAAACACATTTTGCTTCTTCAGTTTCGTGCCTGCTTTGTGCCATTCTTCCCCATACTCACCGCCTCCACGTAAATTCGCCATTGCAAAAATGCCTCCCTTTTCAAGAAAAACCATTCGCTCCGGCTTAAATTCCGGAGTTTTACTAATGTCAAATCCACCGTACCCAAACAACAGGGCAGGGGTATTCGCATCAGGCTTCAATCCTTTTTTATGTACAATAAACATTGGTATCCGTGTACCATCCTTGCTTTCATAAAAAACCTGCATTGTTTCATAATCAGCAGGATTAAAAGGCAGCTTTGGTTTTACATGTTCACTCAGCCGGTTATTAAAAACATTAAAACGGTAAATCACAGCAGGCGAAGTAAAAGTTGTAAACGAAAAAAACACTGTGCTGTCAAACATACTGGAGTTAATCTGTTCCACTGTACCTAAATTTCCGAGTGGTATTTCCGATTCCAGCTTACCCTGCATGTTATAAACATATAAACGGCTTGAAGCATCTTTCATATAATGTAAAATTAATTTGCCTCCCGCTATTTTTGCATCCTTTAAAATGTCAGTTTGTTCAGCCACCAGGTCTTTCCATTGCTGCATTTGATAATTAATGCTGTTAATCAAAATTAATTTCTTCCGCGGTGCATTGTAATTGGTCATAAAAATTAAATTATCTCCCGCATTTCCCACCAGGTTAAAGTCTGAATCAAAAGTTTTTACCACCTCACTCAATACCCCGTTACTATTTCGTAAATCACTGATCAGTAAATTATTTCCGCTCGTTGATTCAGCTCCTGAAATCACCAGGTATCTTTCATCTTCTGTTGTAACTGCATTAAATGTTCTTAGCGGATGGGCATTGTCACCATACACCATCGAGTCAGTTTCCTGTGATGTATTCAGCCGGTGATAAAAAATTTTATGATTAACATTTTTGTCAGTGTACAAACTTGCATCTCCACGTGCAGCATCATAACGGCTGTAAAAAAATCCTGAGTCTTTCCATGCAATTGACGAAAACTTCACCCATCCCAGCTTTTCAGGTAACGATTTCATAGTTGATACTTCTTTAATGCGCACTTCACTCCAGTCACTTCCAGCGCTGCTTAATACAAATGCCATGTATTTTCCATCCTTTGAAGGAACGGTCTGCGTAATTGCAGTAGTGCCATCAGTCGAAATTTTATTCGGATCAAAATAAGCCATCGGTATATACTCCAAACTTCTCATCATAAAAAGCACCGGCTGATTTTGCAATCCGTCATTCTTGTAATAAAAATACCTTGTCCCTGCCTTAAAGGGTGGTGTATATTTTGGATAATTCCACAATGCAGTCATTCGTTTCTTCAGCGTATCACGAAAAGGAATTTGTGCCATATATTTTTCAGTGAACTCATTCTGTTGCTTTACCCATGCTGTTGTTTCGGGCGAACGGTCATCCTCCAGCAATCGGTAAGGATCCGGCACATTCACCCCAAAATAAACATCCTCTATTTTCGATTTATGATTAATAGGTTAGGAGAGGTGCTGTTGCGCAAAAGCACTTATACCTATAACCAAAAAAATTATTAATAAAACACCAATTATTTTTTTCATAATATTTTTTCTATATAAACTCTCAACTCTCAACTCTTTATAAACTTTATTTCTCAACCAATGATCCGCCATCACCATCGCAGCCATCGCCTCCACAATAGGCACAGCACGTGGCAACACACAGGCATCATGTCTTCCTTTTCCTTCTAGAGTAATTGATTCATTGTTTTTATTCACCGTTTGCTGTGCCTGCATCAGCGTAGCAACCGGCTTAAATAAAACCCTGAAAAAAATATCCTCACCATTACTTATTCCGCCCTGTATTCCGCCACTATTGTTGGTTGAAGTGGTGATAGTATTTTCTTTATTTACAAATGGATCATTTAATTCCGAACCCCTTTTCATAACTGCATCAAACCCTGCTCCGTAGTCAAAGCCATGTGCGGCATTAATGCTCAGCATAGCTTTTCCCAGGTCAGCATGCAGCTTATCAAACACAGGTTCGCCTAATCCCACCGCAGGGTTTTTAATCACACAGCTCACCGTACCTCCAATAGTATCACCTGCATTCCGCACCTCTTCAATCAGCTCAATCATCCGTTTCGCAGTCTCCATATCAGGGCATCGCACCGCAGTCTTTTCTGTCAGATCAAAATTTAGTTCAGATGGATTTGCCGCACATCGCACATCACCCACTTGCGAAACATAAGCATACATGGTCATTCCTTCCTGCCTCAATAACTGCTGCGCCACAGCACCTGCAATCACACGTGCTGCCGTTTCTCTCGCTGATGAGCGTCCTCCACCGCGGTAATCACGCACCCCGTATTTCCGCTCATAAGTATAATCAGCATGTGATGGTCGGTAAGTATCTTTCAGATGATCATAATCCGCTGACTCCTGGTTTTCATTCCTGATAAAAAAACTCAGTGGCGCTCCCGTAGTTCTCCCCTCAAACAATCCGCTCAGCACCTCAAACTCATCCCTTTCCTTTCTCGATGTCGTTAAAGCACTTTGTCCGGGCTTGCGTTTATTTAACTGTTGTTGAATAAAATGCAAATCAAGCAGCAGGTTAGAAGGGCATCCGTCAATCACCACACCTATTCCCGCACCATGGCTTTCGCCAAAAGTGGTTACTCTGAATAAAGTACCGAATGTGTTACCTGCCATAAAAAAAATCTTTGGCAAAGGTGTAAAACTTTACCAAAGATTTTTAAGGGTATTTAATTTCTAATCTTCCTTCAAAGTTAGCGTCCGCACCAACTATTCAAACCCACACAGGTCTTTGCCTTTTTCACATCATGTTGCTCTTCCCCTCGCCCCGTCATGTAATAATCCAATCTCATCCAACACCAATGAAAACAAACCCGGCTATCAAAAAAAAATGCTAAATATGCAGCATAGTTCCATGCGCCTCAATAAATTCATAAGCGAAAGCGGTCTCTGTTCAAGGCGCGAAGCCGACCGTTTTATTACCCGGGGAGTAGTATTCATAAACGAGCGCAAAGCCCATCTGGGCGATCAGGTTCAGGTAGGCGACAGGGTACGTGTAAATGGAAACCAGCTCGAGCCTTGGCAAGCTGATGATACAATCTTTATTGCATTAAATAAACCTGTCGGTGTAACATCCACAACCGAACAAAATGTGCGGAATAACATCGTGCAATTTGTAAATCACAGCACACGTATTTTTCCTATCGGTCGTTTAGATAAAGATTCGCAGGGGCTCATATTTCTCACTAACAATGGCGATATCGTAAACAAAATATTGCGGGCAGGCAATAACCATGAAAAAGAATATCTCGTAACCGTCAACAAGCCCTTAACCCCCGGTGTCATCACTGCCATGGCAAATGGCGTACCCATGCTTGGCATAACCACCAAAAAGTGTAAGTTAGTTCAGCAGGGAGTTAACACATTCAGCATTATTTTAATACAAGGGCTAAACCGTCAGATACGCAGAATGTGCGAACATTTCGGATATGATGTAATCAAACTGGAACGCATTCGCATCATGAACATAAGTCTCAAAGGCTTGCCCCTTGGTGATTGGAGAGATTTAACCGAAAGCGAAATAAAAATCATTTACAGCTTACTGGGAGAATCATCCGGAGTAGATAAAAAAAAGCCAAATCCAAAACAAACTTCCAAAAAAGGTAAACCCGAAATTTCAAAAGCATCCAGATCAAAAAAATCTATACCGAAACATACATCCAATCACAGTTTTCATAAACCCCGCACAAAAAACAACAGTAAGCGAAACACCAAAAGTAAACCTGCACGCAGATCAGGATTTAATTACTAAACTGTAAACTTTTTTATAGGATAGGTCACTGTCTTAAGTTCGTTAATCCATTATGTTTGTGTTGAAAAAGCGAACATTTAAACGATTAAAGTTCGTATATTTAAATGTTATCGGAAACTCTATTAGCACCCTGCTAACTTGAAACTGTATCGCTTTGAACAAACATTTTTGGAACAACATGGACAACAAATGACACCACTTTGAACAGACAGCCAACCGCAAAAAAAAATAATTAAAAAACCGCCACCGCACAAAAAATAATTTGAAATTCTTTGCCACCGCACAAAAACACACTTTCATTTTTTTGCCACCATACAAACCCAACCCGAAAAAAAATGAAAGAGTGTTTTTCTCCACTGCTTTAAGAAATCCACGGAGCAGAATGATATTTTTGCATACTTTTAAAAACTAAATATATCAAGCAAAGACGCGATGCTTTTAGACAATAAAACCAAAACCGAGGACAACGACTATTTCAAAGTTTTTGACTTCATCAAAAACTACACACAGCAAGGCGGACTTGACCTTGTGACTGGTTATTTTTCTGTAAACGCTTTGGCTTTGCTCAATGACGAAGTGAACGGAGCAGAAAAATTCAGAATGATTTTAGGAAACCTGATGCAAGACGATTCACAGGTGAACAAGATTATTGACTTGCTTAACGGTGATGCAGGTATTGACAACACACTTGCGTTAAGCACAGCAGCACGAAAAGCAGTTGACTTTTTAGAACAGGAAAAAGTTTCGGTGAAAAACATTCAGAAGAATTTTTGCCATGCAAAAACTTATATCTACACCGACAAAGATTCAATCAGAAATTTTCACATCATCGGAAGTTCAAACCTTACTGATGCAGGACTTGGAATAAAAGAAAGCAGCAATGTTGAGTTGAACACCGCAGCAACAGGAAACAACAACGACTACAAAGAATTAAAAAACTGGTTCAAACATCAGTGGGAAAAAGTTGCACAAGACAAAATTGAATTACCTGACAAAGACAAAACAAAAGTTCCAGTCAAAGAACATATCATTGAGTTAATCAAAAATCTTTTCAAGGAATACACACCTCACGACCTTTACTTCAAAGTGCTTTATGAATTATTTAAAGAAGATTTGCTTTCGCTTACAAGTGATGCAGAGTTCAAACGGGAGATTGAACATTTAGAGCAAACAGAAATTTACAAAATACTTTTCCCTTATCAACAGAAAGGAGCATTGAGTTTAATCAAGATGCTTCAAAAATATAACGGAGCAATTTTAGCCGATGCAGTTGGGTTAGGAAAAACCTGGACTGCATTAGCAGTGATGAAATATTTTGAAAATAAAGGTTACACCGTTGTTTTGTTTTGCCCAAAGAAGTTGCGACAAAATTGGGAGCAATACAAAAGCGGCAGCGGTTCACGGTTTGAGAGAGATGAAATAGAATACTTAGTTAGAAATCACACCGACTTACAAGACGAAAGATTGAGTTCAGATTATTACTCTGACTTTCCGCTTTCAAAAATTCAACGCAAACAAAAAGTGCTTTTCGTTATTGACGAAAGCCACAACTTGCGTAACGACAAATCTTCCCGTTACAAATTTTTAGTTGACAATGTTTTGTTGCCTTTGAAAACAAGCCGAGAAGTAAAAGTGCTTCACCTTTCGGCAACTCCCATCAACAACAAATTGGTTGACATCAGAAATCAATTCAAGTT
>JANLUX010000019.1:0-1680 GCA_031363705.1 Bacteroidota bacterium | reverse complement strand
GATTATCACACAGCAGGCAACGATAGATATTATGATTTTTATTTTGAATTCAATGACTGCTTTGATGGCTGTGATAACTATAGAAAATGGATGTTTAAAGTGGATAGTAATTGTACAGTTGATTATCTCGGTTTTGTTGATTGGGGAGTGTTTGGAATTTCGCCACTGCCTCCACCCGTTAATTGCAACACTTTCACTTCCTTAACTACACCTCCTGCATCGAACAACATTGTTAAGGTTTATCCTAATCCAGCAAATTCAATTGTTACGATTCAGCCATCGGAGGAATTAAAAAATGCTTCTGTCAGTGTTTTAGATGTTTCAGGGAGATTATTATTTAAGCCGGAACCATTAGACCAATTAAAAATACTTGATCTGAAAAAATTACAAAGCGGAATTTATTTTTTGATAATCAGACAAAACAATCTTCTTATTGAAACCTGTAAGCTGGTGAAAGATTAAAACACATTTATCAATCACATCTCAGGCACAGTTGCTACCTGTACCTTATTGTATAATCACTAACTTGTTTGCAACAGGAACATCATTTGCAATTAACCGGACAAAATAAACTCCGGCATTTAATTTTTCAATGGATGAAACAAATTCAGAATGATTGCCTTGAAGTTGTTGTTGTGGCGAAAATTGTTTTATCATTTTACCTGTTATGTCGCAAATTGAAATACTGATTTTAGCTGGTCGGGATAAAAAATAATTGATGGTAAAATCCTGTGACGAAGGATTAGGAGTAATATTGAATTCAATATTTTCAAATTCGTTGTCCTGCAATCCGGTGATGGATGTAAAAGTAAAAACAGATGTTACAGGAAGATGATCGGAGGCATAGTGCAATGCATTTGCAACATTTACCGGTACGGCAGTATTTGGCTGCTGATTAATGGAATCATTGTAATGATAGCCATCATTTCCCACAGGCACTGTAGAACCCGGAACAAATTCAATACCTCCCGGTTGCGATATTGCTGTTGAATAAAGAATCATATCAAACCTATCATCCATTCCACCGGTGGAGCCATTGCCAAAGCTGCGTGTACGTGTTGATTGCGTATGGTATTCACTGTAAAGAAAATAATTCCAGTTGCCTGATAAATTTAAAGGATCAATAAAATTACCATCATCGTTTGCATTGTTCTGAATCAGTTTCTGATAAGCAGTTTCTCCGCTTCCATAAATATTGAAATCACCACATACAATAAAATCAGTACCTGTTGGTAATGCATTTGTTACTGCTCTTAAATTATCTACTTCAGCTCCGCGGTCAAGCGAATCAGCAGAAGAAGAACCTGCTTTTAAATGACAGGAATAAATGCGGATGGTGTCACCTGTTGCAATATGCTTTAACTTAAACTCAGTGATGTCTCTTAATGCAGTATGAATGGGTGTATTGCTGATAAATTGAAAAAGAGAAGTGCGATAAAAAATTCCATTGTCAGTATCCGGGCCGTTAATATAAGCTCCTGCACTGTACTGATTGCCTCCACCGATGCCTGCATTATTCATCACACCATTTAAAAACATGGAAACGCTGCTTGTTGAAGTATTTTCCTGAGTGACTACTATTTCAGGATACTCCTGCTGAATTACAATACGGTAATATGGATTGCGTAATGCAGTATCGGCTGATGGATTTGAGCTGGCAGGATAATTTAAAAGGTTCCA
>JANLUX010000013.1:0-1979 GCA_031363705.1 Bacteroidota bacterium | reverse complement strand
GAGTTTTGGTAAGTCCTATTCAACGAAATCGTATTATTTTGAATAGTATTGTTTTGAGCACCATTTGTTGCAGATGCATAAAAAAGAGCCACACCAAACTCAGTCATAGTATTTGTGGCTGCTGCAGTTACTGTATTACCTGCATTTTCTTGCATCACAAAATTCTGAATAGTTATAAAGTCAGCCCCTATTAATTTAAATATGGCATCATTTAAATTTCCCGCTGTACCTGCAGGAGAAGGAGCGGTTATAGTATTTCCGCTACCGGCAATTGTTACGGTGTTAGTTGTTGATGCTCCTGCAAGAATTGCGGAGATGGAATAACCCCCGGCAGGAGATGTTTGAGGATTACCCGCATTAAGCGTAATGGTAACCGGTCCCGCAATAGTGGTTTTGGTATTCAAATCCGTAATGGCGAGTGCCAGCGTGGTGTAGGTTGCCGATAAAGCCGTAGGACCCACGTTTGCCGGATTAGTAACAGTTACAACCTGCGCGAATGAATTGCTTCCGAAAGCACTCAGCAAGATGGTTAACATCACAAATAACCACCGCAGTGATGGAGAATTAGTTCGGGCACAACAGAGGATCTGTGCAGCCTGGCGATTTTTAGAAATCGTGTAATTGTTTGTCATTTTGTTTATCAGTTTATGTTTTTGTTTTTTTTGTCAAAAGTTTGAATTCAACCAGGAGATTGTTAGTTTTTAGGAGTACGATTTATAGTCAGATTTTTCTAACGTTGCTAAAAGCTTTTCGCAATATCTAACTTAGTAATGACTTGATTGAGGGCTTGAATAAATACAATGGCAAGCGAAGGTACTCCTTTCCAACTGATATTTAAAACTTTTAAATTATTTTTTTAACATTCAGTCAAACTGGGGAAGATGAGTCTTTTAATAAGAATTAGAAAAACGAAAACAAGAAGCTGTTCCGCGTGATACGTAACAGCTTCTTATTTTATTCTGATCTCTCTTTGCTTTACAGAGAGTAAAGTGAATGAACTATTCTCTATTCATCTTCCACAAATGCACCATATACGCCACAATGGCTGCGCTTGCTATGGTACCGAGTGAGTCTGTTATGCTTATCGTGCCATAATACAATTTAGCAACTGCCATGCCTGCCACTGCAAACAGCAATACTATAGCAAGTACTTTAAAGTATAAACTCCTGTCAAACAATGATTGCTTTTCCTGTGAATAAGCAGTACCTGCAACCGCTAATACATTTTGTCTTCTATAAACAAAAACCATAGTTACTGAAAGCATGAGCAAGGTGAAAATGATTAAGCCCCATTGAGAGAGGGTGGGGATAGGATATACCAAAGTATATGGAAAGTTGGGATCATAAGTGCCGAAACCTGCATCACCATAAACACTCACAGTAACACTATTATCTGCATTATTAACATTCAATGTTAGGGTTTTTGTTAAGTTGGGTATTGGTTTAACCTTTATAACCTGCGCACCTGAAGTGTCCGTTGTAGTGGTTACATTAAAATCCGAAGGATTAAATATACCGTTCGCAATCACTTGTCCATTTTCAATACGAACGCTGCCATCGTAAAATGCTTGTGCAGATGATGTAAGTTCGGAATCATTCGCTGTTGTACCTTTCCAAATAATAATGCGGTAAACTGAGCCATAAGAAGTATTGGTAGCAGCAACCATTGAACCTTCAAAATGTGATAATTCAATAACTGTTGTATTCGGCACAGGACCATTGCTTACAGAAGTTTGGTTACTCAATTCACATCTTGCAATGCCATTAGAATCTGCTGGAGCAGTTGCGGGAGGGATAAATGCATTGCCTCCTGCAGCCCACCATCTGTTACTCCAGGTTACAGGATAACATCCTGATGATGAATTAGTGCATTGAGCAGAGCAATGGTTGGCAGATTTTGTCGCGAAGGCATAGCTGCAACTTCCACTGTGTTGGTAGCCTATTTGAACGCCATAATGAAATACACGAGCATTTGCAGT
>JANLUX010000456.1:0-1675 GCA_031363705.1 Bacteroidota bacterium | reverse complement strand
CGTACTTATATTAGCAGCACTCTAAGCAAGGCCGATTTAAGCATTGGTGCATCATAGCCCGTGTGCAATCCTGGTTGAAATGTAAAAGCCTTCAGTGTTATTGCACTAAAGGCTTGTGATGATTACATTAGTGGTCCCGACTTGTCGGGAACCCCGTTCAGAATAATTACATTACTAAGATACATTTCCTTAGAGTTTTTTTTCACTTTAAAATCTTTTTTATGACAAAGAAAAAAACTTCACTGGAAATCATCCATCACCATGCTGCCGGTATTGATGTGGGCAGCCGTTCTCATTTTGTTGCTATTGGACAAAACGCTGAAGATGTAAAAGAATTTGGTGTGTACAATGAAGACTTGCATGCTCTCACTGAATGGTTGCTACAAAACAAAATCACTTCTGTAGCTATGGAAAGCACCGGTACTTATTGGCAAAGTCTATTCAGCACTTTACAACAGGCCGGGTTGCAGGTTATCCTCTGCAACGGGAAGTTTACCAAAAACATCAAAGGCAAAAAAACAGATGTACAGGACTGCCAGTGGATACAAAAACTGCATACGCTTGGTTTATTATCCGGAAGTTTTTTACCTGATACACAAACCGAATACCTGCGAACTTATTGCCGGCACAGAACCAATCTTATTGACAACAGCGCCGACACTACAAGGAAAATGCAAAAATATCTCCGCCTTTTAAATTTGCGACTCGATGTTGTCGTCAATGACATCACCGGTCTCACCGGGCTTGCTATTATTGATGCCATCTGCAAAGGGGAAACACATCCTGAAACGCTGGCCGCTTTAAGAAACGGCAATTGCAGAAAATCCGAAACAGAAATTGCCAAAGCCTTGCACAGCAATGGAAGAATGGATTATCTTTTTGCACTGCAACAGGAGTATGATATTTACAAATCGCTTCAGCAAAAAATAAAACTCTGTGACGCTGCCATTAAAAAACTTATCACCGGTTATATCAATGCCGACGAAAACAAAAAACAATTGAAAACAGATGCAAAGCCACATAAAAGAGTAAATAAAAATGCTCCGAAAAATTTTGACCTCAACCAAATCGCTTATCAATATTTTAATGGCATTGACCTGATGGCGGTGGAAGGTGTGGGACACAGCACCGTCATGTCATTGATGAGTGAAGTAGGATTTGACGGACTTAAAAAATTTGATACAGCAAAAAGATTTGCAAGCTGGCTGCGGCTGTCTCCCAACAACAGAATTTCCGGCGGCAAAGTACTCAGCAACAAAATTCCAAAAGGAAGTAACCGGCTCAAAATTGCTTTACGAAATGCTGCCAATGCCATCGGTAACTTAAAAGACACTCATCTTTCCAACTTCTTTAAACGAATAGCCTTCCGCAGAGGAAGGGCTGCTGCCATTTCTGCCACTGCCAGAAAACTTGCCATCATCATCTGGAACATGGTAGTAAAAGCAATCCCCTATTCACCTCCTTCTACCTATGAGTTCCTCGACCAGAAAAGAAAAAGAAAAGTAATCGAAATGAAACGCCTTATTCATAAATTTAACATCACAACCAATGACCTCGGTTTACAACTTTAAATCAATAACTTGTAAAACGTTAGTCAGAACCTTAACCGCTCCGATTGAAATGTGAGCTAACATCAAACTTTACCGCTCCAAACTTTTCGAACAAGCCGTGTTTG
>JANLUX010000449.1:0-13070 GCA_031363705.1 Bacteroidota bacterium | reverse complement strand
TTGCTTCAGCCCACAACTCTGCTTTTTTGCGCTCCTCCGTTGCTAACTCTCTCGCAAGTTTATTGGTGTACCACAATGAACTGATACCGATCAGAACGGCAACAATTAATAAAATAAGTTTCCAGCGCTGCTTACGCGTGTAAATATTCACTCTGTAAAATGATTATTAAACGCAATATTAATACAAATACCAATGAAGGTGAGCGCTTTCTCCTTAATCCGGATCAATCTGCAACTCTTCTTTCTTTTTTTGTTTTGGCGGATTGACTGTTGCTGCAGAATCTTTTTTAAACCATCCAAATTCTTTATTTAAAATTTTCTTGAGATTTGATTTTTCGTTTTTGATATCAGCTTCAATTTTTGCTTCGGTTCCTTTTCTGTCAAATGCAATTTTGGGATCGGATACAGGACCTTTCATGCTGATAAATAATTTGCTTCTGCCTAAGCCATCATCTTCAATGGTTCCAAATTCAGTGTTTTGTTGTTTTACTTTTCGTCCTACAATCTGCGAAAGCAAAAAAGCCAGGTGATAATCAACAATGTTATCAAAATTGTGTGTTCCGCTTGCAGTTAATTCAAACGCACTGCTGTGAATCTGCATAGCGGGAATAACTATGTTTTGTTTTTTTATTTCAATGGTGTTATGTAATGTCTGGAATTTTATGTTTTTCAGGTCAGCTCCTTTTAAATATCGTGACAAAGAAAGCATCGGAGCAAAATTATTCAGCTCTCCGTTTTCAATGGTTATATCACCTTTTGCATAAACTTTATCTAAGTTGCAATGCAGATTTTTTGACCACATTGAAGCAAACTGAATATTAGCTGTTACACTTCCTTTTAAATTTTTATCTGTTAAAACACTCTGCCCGAAATTTCCCAGTTCATAAAACAATTGATTAATATCTAATCGTTTTAAATCAGCATTGTAACTGATCAGCATACTGTCCTTTTTTAAAGTGTTGATGCTTCCCTGCAGCAACACGGTGCCATCCACTGCTTTGAAAGAAAGATTTTCTGTATTGAGAATTTTATTGGAAAGTGTAATTGAACCTTTCATTTGCCATGCCTGGAATTTGCGGAATGAAATTATTCCCACATTCAATCTTAGTTTAAGATTCAGCTTATCAGAAAAATCAATCTTGTATGCTGTGTCATTTTTGGTGCTTTCTGATTTGTCTTCCAGTAATTCGTCCAGATCAATATTGCGCGAAGAAAGATCTGCTTCGCATGATAACGTCTGATCAGGCAACATGAGATAGGAAAAAATATTATTGAAGCTGCCATTGAATAAAAAATCACTTCCTGCAACTTCACCGCGAAAATCCCTGACCATTAGCTGATTTCCTGATAACGAAAAATGTCCGTTGAAACGACTGAAGTCAACCACTTTTCTTTTTAAACGAAAACTTACATTTTGCATCTCTACATTTCCGGCTGATGCATAGCTTTTTCTATCATCAGCCCGTCCTTTAAAAGATGCATTCACCAATAAATTTCCATGCATTTGTTCTATCGTATCCGGCTTATAGAAATGACTAAGCGCTTCAAGATTTACATTGCTTCTTATACTGAAGTTGACAAAAGGATGTGTGAAATCTTCCACCTGTAAGCTTCCCTTAAAAGGTTGCCCTTCTAAATTTCCGCTTAACTCTGTTAACGAAATAAAACTAACGGGTTGCATTGCAGATTTACGGTTGATATAATACCCTTTAAAATGAAGCGCAGAAATTTTATAGTTGCTGCTTTCAGGAGAAAGTGTTGCATCCGTGGTTCCGAATGAAAGCTCAATCAATGGTGTATGTTTTTTATTGGCAACACCTTTTACACTCGCATCAAAATAAACAGAGCCGGTATAATTGTAATGATCAATATCCTTTAAATATTGCTGAGGAATGAGCGAAAGCAGATCTTTAAGATTTGCTTTATCAGCATGCACTTTTAAATCAATCTGCGTTTCGTTTAAAGTGTTGATAGAACCCTCTGTTTTCAAAACCAAATCAGCAATACGGCATGTGGCATTATTAAAAGTGTAAAGTTGTTGCTTAGTATTCACTTGTAAGTTAAAATCAATTTTTGCTTTTTTATTTTTCAGATAATTTACTCCATCAGCAATAAAATGATTAACAGTTAAATCTGTATTGCATTTAAGTTCGAATGATTCATTTGCAAAATGTCCGCTTAAATTTCCTCTAGGAATCTGGATTGCATAATCCTGTTGTAGCGAAATGTTGATGTAATTAACTTTTACATTATTCAATACCACATCTTCCAGATCAAGATTGAAAGTGGAGGCAGAATCTTTTCTATCCGGTTTCCATACATCATAATTATTAAGTCCTTCTTTATTGATATATAAATTTACTGTGGCATTTTTCAATTCAATTTTTTTCAGCGCTATATCCTTGTTAAAAATATCCATCAGGTTAAACATCAGAAAAATCTTTTCAGCTAATACAAAACTCTTTTTTGTCTCTTTAAATAAAAGTCCTTGTGCCTTTACATCCGTAAACTCTAAAGTTGCATAGGGAAACTTGCGGATAAATGAAAAGCTGATTTGATTTACCTCAACAGGAGTTTTTAGATTTTTATTGATACTGGTTACAATTACTGCTTTTATCTCATCTTCATAAATGTATGCAAGTAAAGAAGCAATCAGCACCATTCCCGTTAAGGAAGTTAAAATGATAAGAAGAATTTTTTTCCACCGTGACACCGCTTCAAAAATAAAATATCATTAAGTGATAAAAGTAAAACCGGTTGGATTATTGTAAACAGTCGAAATAAAGTTTTTTATAACCATTTAAAGCCTTTTTAAATTATTCCAAAACACAATATTTCTTCTTAAAAAATCCCTAACCCCTAAAGAGGAACAGTCGGACGGGTGGTGTCACTTTAGGGAATTCAAGGGTGAGCGCGGGCAATAAAATAATTATTTTAAAAAATTTAAACAGTCTCTTAAATTCTCCATCAACAGCATTATTACCCTGCTTTTTAACTCACTGAATAAAATTATTTCAGATTTCCGGAACCTTTATCAACAGCAACCGTATTAATGTAAGATTTAAAAGAGTATTCATAAAAAAAATAAACTGATCATGGATGTATTAAACAAAACCATCAAGAAACTTACAGAGGAAGAGTATCAGCAATTGATACAGGAAGTAGCAGGCAAAAAACAGAATAAGCCATTTATGGTTCTTGAAGCTGCCCGTAAAGAAGACAAAGAAGACGCGGAAGTGATGGCCATGCTGCAGGTAAACCCAAGTGCTTACTATACCTTGAAGAGCAGGTTAAACGCAAAGATTGCAACCATTCTTTCTAAAAAAGTTCAAAACCCTATTCAATCAATAATGGATGAAGTGAGCCGTGTGCCAGCTCATTTATTTGGTAACAATAAGGAATTCAGTATTCGTGCATTAACAGAACTGGAAAAGCAATTGATAGAATATGATATGAATGCTGAATTGATTGTGGTTTATAAAACATTGGCGCAACTGCATTTGTTCAGCGAGCATTATCCTTATTATGAAAGCAAGCTAAACCGTCATATTGCATTTTCAATTGCTGTATCCAAAGCTGAAAATATGTTTTTTCAGTTTATCAAAAAGTTAGGCGAATATCAGTTGAGCATGCTGGAGTCTGATCTTGAAGAACTCATTATGATGAAGCGCGAACTTTCTAATATTAGCGAGCTTTATGATTCTCATCGTTTGTTTGTGTTATTCAATATCGCACGCATTTATTATTTGTGTAATGTGCCGAGCAAACTGGATGGATTAAAATCACGCGAGCTGGAGATGGAAGGAATTCTGCAGAAGATGAACCAGGTTTTTGAAAAATATCCGTTGGATACTTTTTACCAGAACATCAAAGGAGTTACTGATCTTTTATATTTTGAATATTACCAGCGAACTGACAACCAGGTGCGTGCTGAATTTTATTTGCAGAGAATAAATGAGTCAATGCCGGATATGCTGGATAAGCACATCATGCATTTCTTTATCGTACAGTTGCTGCGTTCAAAAGTTTTAAAGTATCTGAAAGATGGAAACTTAGATAGTCTCACAATGTATAATGATCGTTATGAAAATGATCTTGATATTGAAAGCACTGATACTTATCATTATGTATGGCTGATGAAATATCTGAGTATAGTAAAGTTTTATCAGCGCGATTTTCATGGTGCTGCACGTAAGATGAATGAGCTGCGAAACAAGTTAAGTATGAAGCAATACGTTTACACAGATATTGATGCAAAATTATTCCAGGCATTTCAATATTGTATTTTAGGTGATGACAGTTTGTGCATGCAGATTATGTCAAGCTTAAAGCGCCAGATACACGAACAAACGGAGCAGTTTGAATCAACAAAGCAAATGATGAAACTTTTAAAAGCTGCATTGAAGCCTGCTGATTATCGCAAAAAAATACAGAAGATATCAGAGCTTTGGTCAGTGTTTGAAAAAGAAAATAATGAATGCAGTAATCCGGTTCTCATTTATCTGAAAATGGATGAAACGATATTGCGTAAGTTGAGTAACCCTATTAAATCAAAAGAATAATCAGATAGTTTAAGTTTCGAAACCGGTAATTTCTTTAATGAGATTGCCGGTTTTTTTATGAGCTTAATCTTTGATTTTTAAACGTGCAATTTTTCCGTTTCTTCCTGCAAGCCACATAATGTTGGGGTTTTGTTTAGAAAAACGAAAGGTGTTGAATTTTAATTCAGCTCCGTTTTTATCCAGTATCTCTTTTATTTTTTTTTGTGATGTGTTTATTTCAAAAGTTCCATCATAACCGGTTACAATAATCGTTTCTGTTTTGGTAGCTGATGGTTTTATCTGCACACAGCCAAAATGCGGAACTTTTGTTTTTATTTCTTTCCATGTTTTGCCGCCATCATTGGTTGTTGCAATGGTAATTGATGAATCTGTTTTTCCATAATTACCTCCTGCAACCACTCCTGTTTTCTCATTGTAAAAATCAATTGAATAAATCCCAGTCATTGTATCACCCTGAATCATGGGAGTATTGAATGCCTTGAAGTGTTCTCCAAAATCAGATGAATAAAAAACACGTGCATGTTTTCCACCAGTTGCAAACCATACATTATTATTAAACATTTCTATACAGGTATTGCTTGCCGCAAAACATGCTTCACCGGCAAATGCCTCAGGAATATTTTCACATTTTGTTTGTGTCCACCATTCTCCTCCATCTATAGTTTTAATGATCTGGAAACAGCCATCAACCGGATCACCAATTGCGATTCCTTCTTTGGCGTTACGGAATTTCATGCTGTCAAAAAAAATGTCTTTGTGTTTATTGGTGTAAACCAACCGCCAGTTTTTTCCTTTATCAGTAGTTTTAAATAAGTACGCAGGTGAGTTTATGCTCATTAACAAAACAGTGGAATCATTCAGCAAAGCGATGGAGCGAAACTCCGGATAAACAGAATCTGTTTTTATAGAATCAATAGTCCACGTTCTTCCATTGTTCTCTGTAAACCCCCACACACCATGATTGGCAGCAAACCAGACAGTGGAGTCGTTTAACACTTCTATTGCGCGAATGCTGAGGTGTGGTAAGGTTTGAAAAAATTGAATATCGTTTGATTGTGAGAAAGAGATAACTGGAAAAATTATCCCGTAAATAATAAAGAAAATAATTTTTTTAAAGCTTAATCGCTTCAAGATATTTTTCACTCAACGGCTTGTTTACGTATTTAATCACGTAAGGATTAGTGGATGCTTTATTGATGTCTTCAGGACTGATAGAAGAGGAAAGCACCACAATTTTGCATTTGTTTTTTGCCGTATCAGATAAAGCTTCAAAATCATTAAGAAAAACAAAACCATCTTTAACAGGCATATTCAAATCCAGAAAAATAATTTCGGGTAAAGTGTTCGCTTCTTCCTGATGATCTTTCAAAAATTGAAGTGCATCATCAGCAGAATTTTTTACAATTACTTTTTCAGCAAAGCCTGAAGAAGTGATCATACGCTCATTAATGAAATTATCTATTTCATTGTCATCAATCAAAAGTGCGTTTTTGTAGCGGGCAGAATTTTTTTGCATTGATGCTAATCTAAATTAACCGGAAAAATTTTGTGGTGACGAGTGGAATCGAACCACCGACACAAGGATTTTCAGTCCTTTGCTCTACCAACTGAGCTACATCACCCTTTACCAGAATTAATAAATAACAATTAAGAATTAATGGAAGACCATTATTCATATCAGTTATTAATTATTCATTCAATTCACTGAGGCGGCAAAAGTAAAAACTTTTTGAATCAAAAAATCTTTGCATGCAATTCTCTTAAACCGGAGTATTTGAATGCCGGCAATATTGTTTAAGTATTCAATTCCACATCTTTGCATTCATGAATCTTGTGATTGACATCGGAAACTCGATGACGAAGGCTGCGGTTTTTGTAAATAAAAAATTAATTAAAGAGGAAACTCATGAGGTGTTTGCACAAAAAAAATTAGAAACATTGCTGTCGCACTATTCAATAAAAGCTTCCATTTTGTCTTCTGTAACTTCAGCACACGATGATTTAAAAGAGGAATTGAAACGATTGTCTTTTTTTGTTGAATTGAATTCAGAAACCGGACTTCCAATAAGCAATCATTATAAAACTCCGGCAACTCTTGGTAACGACAGGCTTGCAAATGTGGTGGCAGCACATGCACTGTTTCCTGAAAAAAATGTTTTGGTAATTGATGCAGGCACCTGTCTTAAATTTGATTTTATAAATGAAAGAAATGAATATCTCGGAGGTGCAATATCGCCAGGATTGCTCATGCGATACAAAGCACTTCATGAGTTTACCGGGCGACTTCCATTGCTGGATCCTAAGGGAAAAGTAAAATTGATAGGTGACAGCACTGCAGATTCAATGCATAGTGGTGTAGTGAATGGAATGATTGCAGAAATAAACGGTATCATTCATCAATATGATAAGCTTTCAGATAATTTGCAGGTTATACTATGTGGCGGAGATGCACGTTACTTTTCAAATCAGCTAAAAAACAACATCTTTGCAGCCCCTTATCTTACACTACAGGGACTCAACGAAATACTCCTTTATAATCAATGATCAGATTAAAATTTAAGTCCCGCCTGTTTATATTCATCCTGTTTTTTTTCTCTGTATTTCAGTCTGAAGCCCAAACCGGAACCCTGTCTCCTTATTCACGATATGGAATCGGAGAATTGCAATTTAACGGGTTTGCTTACCAACGTGCCATGGGCGGAATTGGTGTTGCGCTTCAAAGTCCCGGCAAGCTTAATTTTTTAAATCCTGCCAGTTATGCATCAGATACACTTACCACGGCAGAAATAGGAGCAGAGGGAATGATTGAAAATTTATCAGACGCAAATAAATCACAACAAAAACAAAATGCAAATCTATCCTACCTCTCATTGGGATTTCCGGTTATTAAAAATGTGTGGGGACTGAGTATGGGAATTACACCTTATAGTGCAGTCGGATATGAGATAACAGAAAAACAACTGACTCCCTTAGAAGCAAATTATTTTTATACAGGCAATGGTGGCATCAATCGCTTTTATATTGGTAATGGATTTAAGTTAAGTAAACATTTTTCCGTTGGTTTTAATGCAAGCTATTTGTTTGGATCCATTAACCGTGTTCGCAGAGTAGAATTTACTAAAACAGGATATCTGCATAATCGTTACATCAATACTTTAACAGTAAGCGATATTCACCTGGATTTTGGTTTGCAATACCGTTTTGAGTTAAAGAATGATTATCAGCTGCTGACAGGTATAAGCGGTAGCAACTCCTCAAAAGTGCATGCAACCAGCACCGTATTGTGGGAGAATTATTATTTCAGAACTTCATCAGGTGATGTTACCGGTCCGCTTGACACGGTTCAATTTATTGAGAACGAAAAAGGCAACATCACTTTTCCTTTAAACATTACTGCAGGAGCTTACCTCTTAAAAAACAATAAGTGGGGAATGGGAATGGATCTGCGTTATCAGGACTGGACTAATTATAAATCATTTGGTACAACCGAAACATTTGATCAAAGCCTGAAGATTGCTTTAGGCGCCCAATGGATTCCTGATCATAAAAGCCTTAAATATTTTCACCGTGCCGAATACCGTATTGGCGGATATTATCACAAAGGATTTTTACAGATAAAAAATACTTCTATTAACGATTATGGAATTACTGCAGGAGTGGGTTTGCCTTTGCGCAAATCGTTTCAAAGCATGATTAATATCGGAGTTGAATTTGGTCAGCGCGGAACTATAAAGGATAATCTGGTGCAGGAAAAATATGGTAAATTAATTATTGGTATTACTTTTAACGAAGACTGGTTTCACAAACGCAGGTATGACTAAAAGAAGTTTAAAGTCTAAAGTTTTTTGTTTAAAGTTTCGTGCGCCCATTAACTTGAAATTTGAAACGCTAAACCTGAAACTTTTTTTCCACATTCCGTTCAAGCCCTTATTATTTACACTACTTTTAGGGCTGTGGCTGGCAGCAGGATGTGAAAATGATAAGAATGAAATAGCCAAAGTGACAGCACTTGATAAAACACCTCTTGAAAGTATCCGGAATCTCGAAACAATTTACAGCGATTCAGGCATCATTAAAGTAAAAGTTACCGCACCATTGCTTTATAAATATACCACTCCAAAAACTATTACCGAGCTGCCGAAGGGATTGCATATTGAGTTCTATGATGATAATATGAATGTGGTATCTCAGTTGACAGCAAAATATGCCATCCATTATGAGATGGAACAAAAATGGGAAGCACGTAAAGATGTGGTGGTGATCAATAAAAAGAATGAACAGCTCAACACAGAAAGATTAGTGTGGGATGAGAAGACGCAGAGAATAAGCAGTGACAAGTTTGTAAAAATCACAACGCCTGAAGAAATTATTTATGGTGATGGATTTGAAGCAGACCAGAATTTCACTAGCTATAAAATTTTTAAGGTAAAAGGTCATATCACTGTGAAAGAATAAAAAATCTAAAAGTTATGCTTCGTATCCTCGAAATATCATGGTTGGTAATCCTGTTGATGAGCATACTATTTGGTATTTACCGGTGGATGACTGACGGAATTGAAGCAGCAATCTGGCTCATTATCTTCACTCTTATCAGTGGCGTTTTTTACTTTATCAGAAGGCGTCAGCGCATCGCTATGGAGCGCGAGCAGGATCGTAAATAACAGTTTCCACTCTAAAGTTTAAGGTTAAAAGTGGATGATGACCGTTAACTTTAAACTTTAGACTTTAAACCTTTTAACCCTTAACCCCTTTATTGTATATTCGCACCCTTAAATTTAAAAATTTGCAGTTATGGCAATGATTAGTAAAATAAGAAACAGAGCAGGCTTGCTAATCGGTATTGTAGGATTCAGCCTTGTAGCTTTTGTTCTTGGTGATTTTCTTACCTCAAACCGTAGTTTTCTCAGTGGCAACGATACTTCTGTGGGAGTGATTGCCGGCAAGAAAACTAATGTTCAGGATTTTGAAGCACGTGTTCAGAAAGAAATAGAAAACTACAAGCTCAGCAATAACACTGATAATATTGATCAGAACACCACTGACCAATTGCGAGATCAAACCTGGAATCAGTTAATAAGCGAAGAAGTAATGGGCACCCAATATAAAAAACTGGGAATTACTGTGGGGCCAGACGAAGTGTTTGACATGGTGAAAGGGAAAAACCCGCATCCACAGGTTGTAAAGGCATTTACAGATCCTAAAACAGGACAATTTAACCCTGCCAATGTGATCAACTTTTTAAAGAACATGGATAATGATCAAACCGGCAAGACACGTACGCAGTGGGTCAATTTTGAAAAATATATACAGGATGAACGTATAGGTCAGAAGTATAATGATCTTATCAAACATGGTTTATTTATTACTGCAGCGGAGGCAAAGGAAGATTATATCAATAAAAACAAAACTGCTTCAGTTAAATATGTAATGCTTAATTATGGAGACGTGGCTGACAGCACCGTGGAAGTAAGTGATGATGATTTAAAAAAGGTTTATGAAGAATACAAAACCAGATATAAGCAGGGTGCAAGCCGTGGTATTGATTATGTGATATTTGAAGTGCAGCCATCCGAGGTTGATCGCAAAAGCTCCCTTGAAAGTATAACCAGGCTGAAAGAAGAATTTCAGGCAAGTGCAGATGATACTTCCTATGTTGCAGCTAACAGTGATGGAAAAATGGACAAGAGCTGGCATAAAAAAGGCACCCTCCCTTTTAACATTGATTCCTTGATGTTTAATAATGAAATGGGTTTTGTGTATGGACCGTATGAAGAAGGGGGTGCATACAAGCTTGCTAAACTTTCTGATATAAAATTTTTACCTGATTCAGTTAAAGCACGTCACATTCTTTTAAAGATTGAAAGTCCTGATCAGAGAGATGCGGTGATGGCTAAGGCTGACAGTATTAAAAAAGCAATTCAGGGCGGCACTCCATTCGTATTTATGGCAATGCAATTCTCCACTGATGAAGGATCGAAAATTAAAGGCGGTGATTTAGGATGGTTTCAACCAGGTATGATGGTGCAGTCTTTTAACGATGCTTGTTTTGAAGGTAAGAAAGGAGATATGCCCATTGTAGAATCACAATTCGGAGTGCATCTCATAGAAATACTTGATCAGGGCAAACCCAGCAAGCAGGTAAAGGTTGCCATTATTGAAAGAAAAGCCGAGCCGAGTAACAAAACTTACCAGGCAGTGTTTCAGAAAGCCAATGAGTTTGCAGGTAAAAACACTACAGCCGAAGCATTTGATAAAGCCATTAAAGATCAGAACCTGAATAAACTTACTGAGACAAACATCCAGGAAAATGCACGCCAGGTAGGCGGAGTGGAAGGTTCAAAAGAATTAATACGCTGGGCTTTCAAAGCCAGCAAAAACGAAGTTTCAAAAGCATTTGAGTTCGGAGATAAGTTTGTGGTTGCCAAATTAATTGACATTAGGGAAAAAGGTATTGCACCCCTTGACCAGGTTAAGGATGAGGTGATGGTGGAAGCACGTAAAAATAAAAAGGCAGAGATGATGATGAAAAAATTTGAAGGGGCTGGCGGAAATATTGAAACAATAGCTTCAAAAATTGGTCAGCAGGTGCTCACAGCTGAGAATGTAAATTTTAGTTCACCTTTATTGGGCAACTCAGGCATGGAGCCCAAAGTGGTAGGTCATATTTTTGCAATGAAGCCCGGAACGGCCTCAAAACCTATTCAAGGTCAGTCGGGAGTTTATGTAGTGCAGGTAACTGGCTTTAAAGATCCGGCACCCATCAAAGATTATAAAGAAGTGAAAAAACAATTAGAGCAGCAAGTGCAGGGACGTTCTCAATATGAAGTGTTCAACGCTTTGCGCGAAAAAGCAGATATAACTGATAACAGGGGTAAGTTTTATTAGTTCTATTTAGAAGAGTTAAATTTTAAATCCGTTCCGCAGTTGTTGCAGAACGGATTTTTTTTGGGACATCAGCACCGGAAAACCCGTGTTGATTGACTACGATATGATTAGCGCTAAAATGAAAGTGCTGGCGGTAGCAGTGTGGATAAAAACTGTTTATTCAAAGTCATATTCTTTTCTCATCAGTTCCGTTAGCCGTTGTGCGCGTTTAGCTCTTTCATTACAAGCCTCTTGTTGTAGTTTGCGTGCACCATAATAGTATTGGGCATTCGTCAGAAACATATTTATTTCCTGTGCGTTGTTTGTAATAAGTTTTAATGAATCAATTGTAGGAGCTTGTTTGGTCTTGAAGATTTGAAATAATATTTGTGCATCAAACACTTTTCCTGCTCCTTGCATGTATTCTGTTATCCTGTCCTTGATAATGTTATTTTGCAAGAGCAATTCTTTTGAAATCAGGAAAGAGTTCACGCCATTCGTTAAAGTGTCCAAGCACTTCTTTCCGCTTGCCTTCTAAGTCCTCTAAAATTTTATTTACATCTGACATACTAAAGCTGATTAGAATTCCAAAAGTTGAAGGTTAGCAGTGTCCCCAAGCATGACGCATAACGGTTTGCGGATACCCGAAGGGCGGGACTTTCACCACAAAACTTGATTTGAAAAACTAATGTTTGATTACCCACAAAACTATCTTTGGAACACGAAACCCCGCCTTTTGGGTAGGTGCTGTTATAGCCAGTTTTTTTATTTTGTTTCTACTAGGTCACTATACGATTTGTCCACCAACTGCAATTTGTCTAGCCCAAAATAATTGAAGTATTTATCACATTGTTCTTTAAGTTGTCCTATTGTAAATTCTTCTTTACTGTCGATTGCTTCAACTTCGATAAATGTTCCTAAACTGTCCACGATGTCGAAATGAAACTTTACGTTGTCAATGAAATATATTTTACGTTTTTTGTCTACAGTTATTTTTACACCTAGTTGTTGTGTCAAGATGTTTTTTAATGCAACATTTGGTTCGTGTTGGTATAATATAATGTCTGATTGTTTCGAGTCGTTTATATTTTCTCTGTCGTAGTTAATTAACGAGTTTTCAATATTACCTTCTCTTAGTTTTAGTCTACCTTTTGATACATTAAAGTATGTGTCTATTTGGTGGTCTGTGCCTTTAAAAATAGGGTTTAGTTTTAATAATTTATTTTCATACTCTTCTATGTTGTCAACTTTAGCTTTGAATTCGAAATTTTTGATATTCATTTTGTCTGAATTAGGTCTATTTGTGCAAGGTCAATGTATTTTTCTAAAATTGGCTATAACGATATACACACACAACTCATTGCATTAACACCCCAAATTTACTTGACTTGCCGCTCAACTCACACTCACGTTCCGACTCAATACCACTTCTGATCTTAACGTAGTTTTTTATCCCTGTATATTGTACACGATTTTTTTTCAATGGATTTTAATTTCAAAATTTTTAACTACTACTCCTCGTTCACGATTTCCATCACTCTTCTTTATCTCTCAAATCGGATTTACAATACTACTAAATTTATCGCAATTTATTAAATGGATTGTTAACGGTTATTTCATTTTTGAAAATGATTTTTCAATCGG
>JANLUX010000421.1:0-1697 GCA_031363705.1 Bacteroidota bacterium | reverse complement strand
GGTACTTTGTGCTGCGGACTTGCCAATACCTATACTTTACTGATAGCTGCCAGAATTGTAACTGGTGTTTTTGGCGGTGTGATAGGTTCCATCTCCATGGCAATAGTAGCTGATTTATTTCCACTTGAACAACGGGGCAGGGTGATGGGTTTTTTACAAATGGGTTTCGGTGCAAGCCAGGTTCTTGGTATTCCCATTGGTTTATATCTCGCTAACGTGTGGGGATGGCAAGCACCTTTTTTAATGATTGTGGGATTGTCAGTTTTAGTGTGGATAATTGCTTTAGTTAAACTACAACCTATCAACCAACATCTCTTAGTACAAACTGACCGAAACGCATTTACACATCTCTGGCATACTATTGCTAACCGGCATTACCGGATTGGTTTTCTTGCTACTGCTTTTCTCTCATTAGGTGGTTTTATGATGATGCCCTGGGGAAGTGCTTTTGCAATTAATAATCTTCATGTTACAACTCATCAGCTTCCTATACTGTTTATGGTAGCGGGAATTGCTACACTCTTAATAATGCCTGTTATCGGTAAGCTAAGTGATAAAATGGATAAATTTAAGTTGTTTGCTCTCGCATCTATATGGATGATTGTAGTAGTAATAATATACACCCACCTAACCCCTGTGCCGTTTGCAGTAGTTATGGCAATGAATGTGGTGATGATGATGGGAATCATGAGCCGTATGGTACCTGCGATGGCACTTGTGACTGCCTTACCTGAAATGAAAGATCGTGGAGCATTTATGAGCGTTAATTCTTCACTGCAACAAATTGCCGGAGGTATTGCCGCAGGTATCGGAGGAATGGTAGTTGTGCAGAAATCAAAATACAGTCCACTGGAACATTATGATACCCTTGGTTTTGTGATTGTGGTTATCACTCTTGCATGTATCTTTTTAGTATATCGTGTGAGTAAATTGATCAAGAGACGGTCACATAGTACATCTAAAACTTTAGTTGGTGATTTTACTTCTGAAAAAGTTTAATTTTTTTAAGATCATTTAATAAATAAAATAAAAAAGCGCAAGATTGCTCTTGCGCATAGAAAACTCAGTTGGAGGTTTTTCTTTTAATCGCTGCTTATTTTATTGATTTACTTCAGCTAAAGATCCTTGCGTTCCTTTTGTCTGGGTGATGTTGATCACTTTTTCAACCTCAGTTCTAAATAGTACCAGCCATTCTGGTTTGCCATTAAAATCGCGGAGAATTTTATCACCACCTTTTATTGCACTGGTGTAAGTTGTTACAACCATTGGTTGTGGAAATTTTTTTGCTGCATTATCTACATCTGCATAATCTGCATACTCAATATACTGAATGCATAAATTATTTATTTGTCTTAATTCGCTTAGCGAAACCCGGAAATCTCTGCTGATCTCCCGTTCTTTCACATGAACTGCGTAAGTAGCAGTACCGTTTGAACGAACAGTTATTGAGTAATCTGACAAATCACCTCTGCCGGAAATATGATCAATTTTAATTGACTTAAATACTAAGTGAAGCATGGCAGGATTCACAACCTTTGAGTTCACAGTAGCAGTTTGAGGCTTGCCTAATTGAACAGGCTTTACAGCTGGATTTTTTGTTCTTTCATTAATGGTAGCAGTTTGTGGATCTGTGAGCTCTTCTTTCTGGCAGCTGGTTATAAATAATGAAGTTGTTGCAAATAATGCGAAGCAGGTAA
>JANLUX010000401.1:0-2858 GCA_031363705.1 Bacteroidota bacterium | reverse complement strand
CAACAGACTGTATGATCGTATCATTACATCCTGAATTATTTACTACCACCAACGATACCTGGTAAGTTCCGGGGGCAGAATACACATGTATCGGATTTTGAAGTGTTGAACCCGATAAATCACCAAAGTTCCAATACCAGTTAGTAATTATTCCTGCTGGCGTTGTGCTTTGATCAAAGAAATTTAAAGGACTGAAAGCGCAAGCTCCTGTCCAGTTGAAACCGGCAGATGGCTCGAAGGCACTGATTACATTTACCGTATCAGTTGCCGTGCAATTTCCATCACTCACAGTTACTATATAAGTTCCTATCCCTACAGTTTGTACCTGACCTGTATAGCCATTACTCCATTGATAGGTGTAAGGAGGGTTTCCACCAGATGCATTTACAGATATTGTTGCCTGGTCGCTGCAGGCAATGGTTTGATCAGGACCCGCATCAGCATTAACTCCTGTCACTGTTAAGCAATAAGAATACGTCTGGCTTCCGAAATAAGGACAGGCATCATCATACACACGTGCGGTAAAGCAATGTGGTGAGGATGCAATATCAGCAACCGAAGGTGTCCAGCAAAATGTTCCTGTCGGATGAGGAGTTCCTGCAGTTGTAAATGTGGCACTGTCAATTCCAGCGTTCCAGGTAACATTCAATTGTTGTCCTGCATTCAAATCATTGGAAAATATATTGAAGCAATAAGGAACATTGGCGCATATAGTTGCATTAAAATTATTTGTCCCGTTTATTCCTGAAAGAGAAGGTATATCATTTAAGCAATTAATGACAGTGATCTGGATATCACGAACTACTGATCCAATTAAAATACCATTACGATATTCCTGTACTAACACTGCCATCACTGTTACCTGTAATTGCTGCGGATTGAATGTGATATCACCGCTTGCCGTGTTGAATTGTAATGCAGGAACTGAATTTAGAGGATCAGACGCAGTGTAAGGATTAATATAACTCACAGGATTAGATACTGTCTGCATCGGGTTAACCAAAGTATAAACCAATGAATCGCCATCAGCATCCACAGCACCATGATTAAATTGAAACTGCTGGCCTAAGCATGAAAACGGAACCGGTTTATTTGTGAAAGTTGGTGAACTGTTGCATGGCGAAATAGTATTGTTAAGGGTAGCGTAAATGTAAAATGTGCTGGAGCCAGGATTGGTAATTGTTGAAATGGCTGCATTTCGGCAGCAAAGTGAATAAGAAAAACTCCAGTCTGGACATTGCATTGGCAGCGTGACAGTACCTTCATAAATCCATTCCTGTATTCCGGTAAATGATCCGCCATTACAGGTTGAATTTGCAGACGGGCACATAGGAGTAACTTCCTGACCTGTACCCGCGATGGGTTTGCAGGTGATACCTAAATTCTGACCACAGGTAGCAGAACTGATTTTTACATACACCGTTGAAGGGGCATTGATACCAATACAATCACGATAAAATGAAACCCGCAATTTGTAAGTATTACCTCCCATACATTGGTACGTAAGGTCAGCGCCCATGGCATGACTTGCATTTGCTTTCTGAGAAGCAAACACAATTACCGCAACTATGCTGAGAGTAATAATTTTTAACTGTAAATACTTATTCATTATTATTTTGTTTTGCGAATTTTCTACATGAAAGTTTCACTTATTTTAGAGAATACTTTTATGTAAAACCAAAGCTACGGGCGGTTTTCAGCAGCTAATTCCGAATCATTAACCGTTACTGTTGGATGTAAGAAAAAGGTAGATTATGTCAGATATTACCTGTCGAAATGATGAATAGGAGAGTAGTACAGAGGGAAAGGTTTGCGGGGAACTTTTGTTGCGGAGAAGAAATACCTGTAAGGAATTAATAAAAAGAAAATGATTTACAAGCTATAATGGAGGAACTCACTAGAAGAAGGATAAAAATTACAGCGGAGAATTGAAATTTCTTACAAATAAAAAAGAAGAAAATTTAAAAACTGAGTTAACTTTTATCATTTAAATAAGCGGTTTAAAGGAAGTTTCTATTTAAAATAATTGATTTGGTTTAATCATGATTTTATTGTTTAAAAATCAAAAAAAATAAATCAAAAAAACCAAAAGCTAAAGGATGTTCCGCTTTATAATTTCCTTAAACCAAAACGTATATTTTTCAGGATTAGCTTTCACGTCATACAGCAGCTGATTTTTATTAACCCATTTAAAAGCTTTTGCTTCTTCAGGATTTAATGCTGGTTCACTATCTGTAACACCTTTTAGTACATAATCATATTCATGCTCAAAAAGATTTTTTTCAAACTGATGATGATAAATGAAATGCCCTGTGATTTCTAAATCGCATTGCAGATGTATTTCTTCTAATAATCTTCGATGAGCAGCTTCTGAAATTTCTTCTCCGGGTTTTGGGTGGCTGCAACAAGCATTGGTCCACAAACCTCCTGAATGATATTTATCATCAGCACGCTGTTGTATAAGCATTTCACCTTTGGAATTGTAAATCAAAATTGAAAAAGCCCTATGTAAAACTCCTACGCGATGTGCCTGCATTTTCTCCATTGTGCCAATGGAATTATCAAACTCATCCACTAAAATTACCTGCTGCATTTTAGTTTACAGTTTTCTGTTTACGGTTTTTGATTTCGCAATCTGTAATCTGTGAACCGTAAATCATAAACCATAAGAATGAGATTAACTGATTATACCTTTCACATATTCGCGTGTGAGTTTCTCCTTGGGATTCTCTAAAACTTCCATCACAGGACCATGTTCAATTATTTCACCCATGTACATAAAAATTACATAGTCAGCAATACGTCTTGCCTGGCGAAGAATATGTGTTACCATCACAATGGTATATTCGTTTTTCAGC
>JANLUX010000355.1:0-1544 GCA_031363705.1 Bacteroidota bacterium | reverse complement strand
TTTAATAACAATTCATCACTTCGTTTCTTTCCTTTCCTGATTTTGTTTCGCTGAGTAAAAAATATTCCTGCAAATAATACCATTGCGCCAAATCCGCCAATAAATCCATTACGAACTAATTTTTGACGTTGCAATTCCTTTAATGCAATGGCCTCTCTTGTCTCCTGTTCGGCTTTTTGTTTATCAAATTCATTTTTAAATTTTTCTTTTTGTGCTGCTTTGCTTATTTCGTCTCCATTTAATTTATTACTGAGTAAAACATATTGTTTGTAATGTTCAAACGCACCTGTTCCATTTCCGTTTGCCGAGTCTATTTCATAAGCTAACAATTCAGCGTCTCTAATTGATTTAACATCAAATTGCTTTTTTAAAACCATAATCGCATTGTTGTTATATTTTTTAGCTGACTTAAAATTTTTCTGCCCGAAATAATCTTGTGCAAGCAAATGATGCGTCCATGCTATTCCGCTTTCGGATTCTATTTCTTCTGCAATTTTTAATGACATAAAATGACATTCAATCGCTTTTGCAAAATCAGATTGCATACTGTAAACCGTTCCCATCTCATCAAGCACATCCTTCATCTGCGGCTTGTTGTTTGTTGAATCAAATACCGACAAACTTTTTTTAAAATTTAAAAGAGAATTTGTGTAATCGCTGTTATCCCGGTAAACAATACCCATCCATTTATATACAGAACCAACATTATGATCCATATCTTTTTTGGCATTGCATAATTCAATCAGCTTGTTGTAATACTCAAGTGCTTTATCAACATTTTGCAGCGTATAGTAAAATCCACCCACAGCAGCCATCACGTTAAATATATCGTTGGTGTCTTTTGTTTCATTTAAAATTGACAACGCAGTTTCATAATTTTCCAATGCCTGTGCATTTTCACCATTATCCCTATACATGTCACCTAATTGTGCCAACGACAGTGCTATTCCTTTTTTGTAATTCATCTCCTTACAAATTGCAATTGCCGACTGAATAGATTCCAATGCTTTTGAAAAATTTCCAATGGATAAATAATATTGAGTCAATCCCCAGTATCCTGCATTTATAAATGAGATGTCTTTAATTTCACGAAAAACAGTTAACCCTTTTTGCAGGTGCTCCAAAAATTTTAGAGTATCCTTTTTATTGTAATACATATAGGCAATAACATAATGCGTCTCACCAACTCTTTTTTTATTCCGTGCTTTTTGATACCCTTTTAAATGTTTTTCAATAAACTCAATTACTTTATTCCAATCAGTGCTATTTTCTCTAGAATAATATGCAACTATTAAATCATACGCTCTTGATTTCTGTTGAAGAATTTTTTCCCGTTGCTTCTCATCAGCACTTTGCGAAAGCAGTTTATCAGCAAGTTCAATTGCCGGTACTGCATATAGCAAGTTTTCTTTTTTCTCACAGGAGTCGCCAATCGTCAGGTATAATCGCAAACGGGTTGTATCGTGCTTTGCTTTTTGTAATACTGTTTTAAGAGAATCTATTGTTCTGTTTTGAGAAAAGGAGGGATGCTGAAACAAGTTCAG
>JANLUX010000344.1:0-3119 GCA_031363705.1 Bacteroidota bacterium | reverse complement strand
AAAATTTTAAAAATTCAAATCAACTCCTACCGCAAAAGCATTTAAGGAATTGTTTACTGTAACATCCACATCCAAAGGCTGAACATTCAATGCTTTTATTGTTTGATCTTTTTGCCAGAAAGTGTGCATATAACCTGCGTTCACAGTAATGTGTTTGTTTGGCTTAAATGCAAAGCCACAGTTCATATTAAAATTATCATCCTGCACCACTTCAAAAGTTCCCATGCGAGTGTAATAACCTGCTTTATCAGCATAAGCAAAATCAGAATATGCTCCTCCGCAACTCACCATCCATTTTTTGGTAACTTCATATTGTAAACCCAGAGCATAAGTAGCAACATCACCAGCCATTGAAGACCATTCTCTTTCTTCAGTTACCATTGTTGATTTACCCCAGTCAGCCTGTTTCTGAAAATAATAATTGTAATCAACCAATGCCGTGAATTCAGGAGTGATCTTAATGCCTGCTCCAAGAGCTAACACTGCCGGTAAATCTCTGCGGCTCAATGCACCATCTGTGGTAACACCATAATCATCTTTCGTTTGTTTGGTTTTAAAATCCAGTTTCACATTTGTTTCATAACGAACAGAAAAATTCATCATTTCATTTGCCTTCACATTCATGCTCATGACAGCGCACCAGCCTGTTGCGTTATCTGTCGTTTGCAAATTCAACGGCATATCCTCTAAACCAAAAGGAGAAGATGTGAGCACCATCCCGGCTTCTGTTTTATTTTTTGCATTCAGGTAACGACCTGAAATTGCAAATGAGAAATATTTAAAAGGTTGATAAGCAATTCCTATTGTTGAAGTCATATAGTAAGAGCTAGCTTTTAAATGCTGATTCTTTGCTTCACCATAAGCGCCCTGTGCAGCCATTAAACTCTGCATTGCAATCATATCAGTAGTGATAGAACCTTCAGGATAATTCATTGTAGCTCCACCACCTGAAACAAACATACCGCCAAACATAGCCCATTGATTGGTTTTGTAAGCAGCATATACATTGGGAAGAAAAGCATCTGCACCATCCTGTTGAAATTCTTTTTCTCCTTCTCCCATTCCAAAATCATAACGATGGTTTGGATTGCGAAACAAAGATTGATTACCGATGTTAATGTGCAAGCCATTGTCCATTGATGTTAATCCTGCCGGATTATATACTACAATGTCAGTTGCATCAGTAGCTGCATTACGTGCAGACATTCGCATCCATTCAGCACTCAGATTACTTAGGTTATCAAGCTGTGCAAACAATAACTGTGAGCAGAAGGTTAATACCGCAATAAGAATAAAATGTTTCTTTGATTTCATTGTGTTCAAGATTTAAGTTAAGGTTGTATTTACGATAAAGGTTTAGGAAGGTTACAATATAAAAAAAGGAATTTTATTTTCTGCAGAATACTTACCTTCAACAAAAGGTCATTTTTTCCTTGTCATTGCTTTGATCCGGTTTTCTTTCACCCTGTATTTTACAATTTCAGAAATGAGCTTTAGGGGTAAGGGATTATCTATAGGGAACTGAACAGAGCCCTTTCCCGTTTTGAAAACCGACAATTCTTTTTTGAATTTTTCATGACCGGTAGGCGTGGCATAAAATCCGATATGATTTTTATATGCTGCAAAATACACGAGCATTCCATCAAGCTTATATCCAGGCATACTATAACTAATTACTTCTTCTGCATCCGGTGCTGCGTTTTTAATGGTGGAACGTATTTGTTTCAAAAGAATTTGCGTGCCTTCAGGAAAGTCTGCGATGTATGCATCTACGGAATCGGGTTTAGCAGATTTCATGCTGGTTTATTCTTTTATTTAATGAAGGGTTTTTTATTATGCGTTTACTAATTTTTCAATATTTATTTTTTTCATTTTTAAAATTTCCGGCATAACCTTTTGCGATTTTTCAGGGTCAGTCATTAATTTACCAATGATGCTGGGAATAATTTGCCATGAAACTCCAAATTTATCTACAAGCCATCCACACATACTCTCATTGCCTCCTTCGGTTAGTTTATTCCAGTAGTAATCTATTTCCGTTTGTGTTTCGCAATTCACTACTAATGAAACCCCTTCATTGAAAACAAAATCATGCGCTCCCGCACCATCCATTGCAATCATTTCATATTGATTGATCCTGAATTCAGAATACATCACTTTTCCTGCATTGGCCTTATCATCCTGAGGGTAATGAATCATCATATCAATTGAAGAATTATCAAACACTGAAGTATAGAATTTAACCGCTTCCTCTGCTCTTCCAAAATTCTTACCCGTGAATAACATTGATGGTCTTGTTTGAGGTTTGTCACCTGCATTGTTTATAACTGATAACTGCCATGTCATTCCGAATTTATCCTGCAACCATCCATATCTTTCACTCCAGGGTTGCTTATCAATTACCATCAAAGCCTTTCCACCATCAATTAATTTGTTCCACGTCTCGTTTGTTTCCTCTATTGTTTCAAAGGTTACAAAAATTGAAATGGATGGATTGATCTTAAACATTGGTCCGCCATTCAAACCCATAAATTTTTTTCCGTTCAGCTCAAAGTTTACAACCATCGGTGTATTAATTGTAATTTTTGAATTTTTAAAAACAGAGCAGTAAAAATCAGCTGCGGACTTGGCTTGCCCGTCAAACCATAAGCAGGGATAAATTTGATTTTTCATAATGTCTTTTATGTGGAATGGTTATTAATTTGCTTCTGCGTATTTCTTAAAGTTGTTTAAGATTGCCTGCCATCCTCCACGCTGCATCTCGATTGGATTCTCGCTTTCGGCTTCAAAGGATTCCACTACTTTGGTGGTGTTTCCTTCATTGATAAAAGTGATGTTCACTTTTCTTTCGTCATCTAATGTGTAAGTAATTCGCTCGTTTGTTTTCACTTCATCATAAACTCCGCTAAAATCGAAACCAAAGCTTCCATCCCTGGCTTCCATTCGTGAAAGAAATTTTCCTCCTGTGCGCAAATCATTTTCTGCTTGTGGTGTATGCCAGTCATCTGATGCATTGTTCCATTTAGTGATGTGTTCAGGCAAAGTCCAGAGTTGCCATACTATTTCTACAGGAGCATTGATGGTAGCTTCAACTGTGACGGTTGTTTTTTCTGCTGTTG
>JANLUX010000343.1:0-24310 GCA_031363705.1 Bacteroidota bacterium | reverse complement strand
AGATGCTTTTCGCGAATCCATTGCTGAAAATATTAAGCAAGGCAGGTTTGCAAGAGGAGGAAGCACCATAAGTATGCAACTGGTGAAAAATGTTTTTCTGAGCCGAAACAAAACTGTTTCGCGTAAGCTCGAAGAAGTATTGATAGTTTGGTTAATTGAAAAAAATCACCTGGTGAGTAAGGAGCGCATGTATGAAATATATCTTAACATCATTGAATGGGGACCTGATGTATATGGAGTGGGAGAGGCGTCAGCGTTTTATTTCAAAAAACATCCGCACGATCTCACCCTTGCTGAAAGTATTTTCCTGTCAGAATTAATTCCTCATCCCAAATATTTTAAATATTCTTTTGATTCAGCAGGTCATCTCAAACCTTATCATAAAGGATATTTTGATTTGATTGGAAACCGGTTGCTGACCCGTGAAAAAATTACACAACAGGATTTAGACAGTCTGAAACCCGATGTTGTTTTAAGAGGAAGAGCACTGGAAATGATTTTACCTGCTGATACAATTCCTGCTGATTCTACTGAGATGAAAGAGATGGAGATACTGGAATGAGAATAATAGCTCATTGTCTAAATTATTTTTACGAAATAAAATTATCTATTTTTGAAAATTATTAACTCATAAAAATGCAAAAACAATACAATGTTATTATTGAGCAAGGGTTCGATGGATATTTAACCTCTTCAGTTGTAGAGTTACCAGGATGTCATACACAGGCAAAAAACTTTGATGCATTAATGAAACGAACGAAAGAAGCCATTATGCTGTATCTGGAGGTTAAGAAAAAATTTATACCAAAAAGCAAGTTTTTAGGATTGCAGCAAGTAGAAGTTTGAATCAATTAGCATGTCAAAACTACCATTACTAACCGCCCGTGAATTAATTAAAATTTTATTAAAACTTGGTTTTATTCAAAAACGTTAGAAGGGTAGTCATATATTTTTTGAACATTTGGATGGCCGCACTACTGTAATTCCAAATCATTCGGGAGAGCAAATTGATCGAGGGTTACTTAATAAAATTATCAGACAGGATCTTCAAATGGATATAGCTGAATTCCTGAAATTCAAATGATAAAATCCATCCAGGTTTAATTTCTAAACGTCCCAACCAGGCTAAAAAGATTTTTTTCATACTTACAACACCATAGTACTAACTATCGGTTGTTGAAAACTCTGTAGCCCCATTCCGTGTCCCATCAGCATCAGAAGTACTTTTGATTGAATAATTCTTTCGTTCTTTGCACCCCGAATTCAATTTGGTAATTTGAAGATTTGATAATTTGATATGGCTATTAGTCTGGAATTTTATTTTCATCATCAAATCAACAAATTACCAAATCATCAAATTAAAAAAAAGTAATGGCAAAAAAGATTTCAGATAATCATAATTATGACGAGAGCAGCATACAAAGCCTCGATTGGAAAGAGCATATCCGGTTGCGTCCCGGCATGTACATTGGTAAGTTAGGAGATGGAAGCAGCAAGGATGATGGCATTTATGTTTTGATAAAAGAAGTGATTGATAACTCCATTGATGAATTTGTAATGGGTTATGGAAAACACATTGATGTGGAAGTGAAGGATGGAAAAGTGGTGGTTCGGGATTATGGTCGCGGTATTCCATTAGGTAAAGTTGTAGAGTGTGTAAGTAAAATAAATACCGGTGGAAAATATGACAGCCAGGCATTTCAAAAATCGGTTGGTTTGAATGGAGTTGGTACTAAGGCTGTGAATGCATTGTCTTCTTATTTTAAAGTGCAAAGTGTACGTGATGGAAAAACTACCTGGGCAGAGTTTAACCGTGGTGTTCTTAAAACAGAAAAGAAAGAACAGAAAACAGATTTAAAAAACGGAACCATCATTTTATTTGAGCCTGACAGTGAAATTTTTACTGATTACGAGTATAAGATGGAGTATGTGGAGACTATGGTTAAGCTCTACACTTATCTCAATGTCGGTTTAACTTTAAATCTTAACGGGCAATCTTACCGCAGTGAAAAAGGATTACTTGATTTACTGAATACTAATTTAAGTGATGAACCTGTTTATCCTGTTATTCATATTCAGAGCAAGGATATTGAAGCTGCATTTACACACACCACAGGATATGGCGAAGATTATTATTCGTTTGTAAACGGACAGCATACCACACAGGGTGGAACCCACCAGGCTGCATTTCGTGAAGCATTAGTAAAAACAGCAAGAGATTTTTATAAGAAGGATTTTGATCCGAGTGATGTCCGTACTTCGATAGTGGCTGCTGTAAGTATCCGTATCCAGGAACCGGTATTTGAGTCACAGACAAAAACAAAATTAGGCTCGCAAAATACTTACCCTAACGGACCATCATTACGCAACTGGATCAACGATTTTGTTTCTACCAATCTTGATAATTATTTACACAAGCATCCGGAAACGGCTGATGCATGGCTGAAGAAAATTCAGCAAAGTGAACGTGAACGAAAGGAAATAGCAGGAATTAAAAAATTAGCTAACGAACGCGCCAAGAAAGCAAACCTGCATAACAAAAAACTACGCGATTGCAGAACTCATCTTGATAACCTTCGTAACCCTGACCGCTTAAACTCTACTTTGTTTATTACAGAGGGAGATAGTGCAAGTGGATCAATCACCATTTCACGTGATGTAAATACACAGGCAGTTTTTAGCTTGAAAGGTAAGCCGCTTAATTGTTTTGGCCTGACCAAAAAGATTGTTTATGAAAATGAAGAGTTTAATCTTTTGCAAAATGCATTGAATATTGAAGATGGCATGGAGACATTGCGTTACAATCGTATCGTGATTGCTACTGATGCTGATGTTGACGGAATGCATATCCGTTTATTACTGCTTACTTTCTTTTTGCAGTTTTTTCCTGAGTTGGTAAAAAATAATCACGTTTATATTTTACAAACACCCTTGTTCCGTGTACGCAATAAAAAAGAAACTATTTATTGTTACAGTGAACAGGAAAGATTAAGAGCTATCGAAAAATTAGGAACAAAACCTGAGATCACACGCTTCAAAGGATTAGGTGAAATATCTCCTGATGAATTCAAAAATTTCATTGGTAAGAAAATGAGGATTGATCCTGTAACATTATCCGGTGAAAGTTCTTTACACTCATTGCTTGACTATTACATGGGTAAAAACAGCCCGGAACGTCAGGATTTTATTATCAAAAATTTACGTATTGAAGAGGAGCTGGAACCTGTTGAGGAGCAAGAGGAAGTTGCTGCAGCATGAAAAGATGCATACTAATTAACGAAATGATTACGAATACAACGAATCCTTAACTATAGATTCGTAACATTTGTATCGCATTCGTTAATTAGTATGCAACCACAATAATTAAAGAAGTAATAAGAAAATGTCTGAAAATATTTTTAACACAAATACCGACCAACATTCACACGGTCCCGTTGGTGACATGTATCAACGTTGGTTTTTAGATTATGCCTCGTATGTTATTCTTGAACGTGCGGTGCCATATTTGGATGATGGTTTGAAACCAGTACAGCGAAGAGTGTTGCATTCAATGTATGAGTTGGAAGATGGTCGTTACAATAAAGTAGCGAATGTGATTGGTCATACCATGAAATATCATCCGCATGGTGATGTGAGTATTGGTGATGCAATGGTACAGATTGGGCAACGTGATTTGTTGATTGATACACAAGGTAACTGGGGCAATATATTTACAGGTGACAGCTCAGCAGCTCCGCGTTATATTGAAGCACGGTTGAGCAAGTTTGCTTTAGAAGTAGTTTACAATCCAAAGACTACAATCTGGCAGGCATCGTATGACGGAAGAAATAAGGAGCCTGTAACACTTCCCGTTAAATTTCCTTTGTTACTTGCCTCTGGCGTAGAAGGTATTGCTGTAGGTTTAGCTTGTAAAATATTACCACATAATTTTATTGAACTGATTGAAGCCTCCATTGATGCATTGCGCGGAAAGAGGACAAACCTGCTTCCTGATTTTGCAACAGGTGGTGTAGCTGACTTTAGTAAATACAATGAGGGATTGCGTGGCGGAAGAATAAGAGTTCGTGCTGTAATTGAGAAAGGGGAGAAGAAGACTTTAGTAATTAAGCAGATTCCTTTTGGAACAACCACAACTTCATTGATTGATTCTATACTTGCAGCCAATGAAAAAGGAAAAATAAAAGTTAAAAAAGTAGAAGACAATACTGCAGCACAGGTTGAAATAGTGATTTACCTGCATCCTGAATCTTCTGAAGATATTGACAAAACGATTGAAGCTTTGTATGCATTCACTGATTGTGAAATGAGTATATCGCCTAACAGTTGTGTGATAGTTGATGGCAAGCCGCAGTTTCTCGGAGTAAATGAAATTGTAAAATTATCCGCGCTTAACACACAGGAATTATTAAAGCGTGAATTGGAAATCCGTCTCGGTGAATTGCAGGAAGACTGGCATTTCTCTTCTCTTGAAAAAATATTTATTGAGAAACGTATTTATCGTGACATTGAAAACTCTGAAACGTGGGAGTCAGTTATTGAAACTATTCATGCAGGATTAAAACCTTATAAGAAAAAATTAAACCGTGCAATTACGGATGAGGATGTTGCTGCATTAACGGAAATTAAAATCAAACGTATTTCAAAGTTTGATGCATTTAAAGCCAATGAAAAAATAAAAGCACTAGAAGCTGAAATAAAGGAAGTTACTGCCAATCTTCAGGGATTAAAGCAATACAGCATAAATTATTTTAAAAATCTCATAAAGAAATACGGCAAAGGGCGTGAGCGCAAAACACAGATCAGCGAGTTTGAAAATATTGTTGCATCAAAAGTGGTGATTGACAATGCAAAACTTTATGTGAACCGTGCAGAAGGATTTGTTGGTCATGGATTGAAGAAGGATGAGTTTGTTACTGATTGCAGTGATATTGATGACGTGATTGCAATAACTGCAGATGGAAAATTAACTGTTACAAGAATTGCTGATAAAACTTATGTTGGAAAAGATATTCTGCATGTCGCCATTTTCGATAAGCAGAATGAACACATCGTTTACAATATGATTTATCGTGACGGCCCACGTGGTGCAATCATGATGAAACGTTTTACAGTTGGTGGTGTTACGCGTGATAAACTTTATGATTTGACAAAAGGAACAGAAGGTTCTACGGTTTTGCATTTAAGCGTAAGCGGAGCAAATGATGCACCAACGGTGATTGTTAAATTGAAGCCAAAACCAAAGCTACGCAATCTTGAATCAGTAATTAACTTTAATGAGATGCTGATTAAGGGACGCTCATCCATCGGTAATGTGGTTACTAAGTTTCCGATTTTGAAAGTTATATCAACTCCTTTTAAACCTGGTTCTTCTGGTAGCACATCGTCATCAGGTGCTTCTTCAAAATCTTTTTCCGGTAATGATGAGAAGTCACAAATGAAATTGGTGTTAAACTAAATCTTAATCGTCATTGCGAGGAACGAAGCAATCTGTTTCATAAGGAAAGATTGCTTCGTTCCTCGCAATGACGAATCACAAATGAGAGAACCTCGTCAGTTTAATACCATTGTTGAATTAATAAAAAGCTACAACAATCAGCAACCTCTCCATCGTTTTCTGCAACAATATTTCCGTGATCATAAACAAATGGGTTCGCGTGACAGGAGATTATTCAGTGATTGGATTTATGGTTATTACCGTTTAGGAAAATCGTTGAGTGATCAAACTGTTGAAACAAAACTTGCGATTGCAAATTTTTTAACTCAGCTACATCCCAGCGAACTTTTAAAATTTGCTTTAGAAAAATATACGGTTCTTAGTCTTGAAAATATTGATAAATCCATTCATTATAAAATCAATCTTATTCAACAGCATTATTCATTTTCAGTAAAAGAAATTTTTCCTTTCAGTGAACTTGTAAATCATGATTTAGACTACAGTCGTGTGGTTGGTGTTCCTTCCACCAACCACTCTCACGCGGTAGTGGTTGGTGAAAGAAACGCCAACAACACGTTTGACTTTGAAAAATTTACGCTGAGTTTATTACAACAACCTAAAGTTTGGATAAGAGTAAGAAAGGAATTTGTTGAAGAAGTAAAAAAGGATATGCATGAATCAAACATTTCATTTGAAAAAAGTAAGCAACAATCTCTTGCCTGGAGCGTTTCTCAACGAACAAAACTGGATGTTTTAAAATCTTTTGCAAAAGGTTATTTTGAAATACAGGATATAAGTTCACAACTATCAGGAGATTTTTTTAAACCAAATCCAAATGAAAATTGGTATGACTGCTGCGCTGCATCAGGTGGAAAAAGTTTATTGATGCAAAGCATTGAACCAACCATTTCTTTAACAGTAAGTGATAAAAGAAATTCCATTCTGGAAAATCTTGACGAACGTTTTAAACGTGCAGGCATTCGTCATTATAAATCTTTTGATGCTGATCTTGAAAATATTATTCCTGCCGAATTAAACAATCAGCAGTTTGATGGAATTATTTTAGATGCGCCTTGCACCGGTTCAGGAACATGGGCTCGTACACCTGAACAGATCTCTTTTTTTAATATTGAGCAAATTCAACACTATAAAAATCTTCAGCAATCAATTCTTAAAAATGTTGTTCAGTTGCTCAAACCAGGTAAGCCGTTAATTTACATAACCTGTTCTGTTTTTAAAGAGGAGAATGAAGGTCAGGTTGAATTTGCAAAACAATTGGGATTGGTTTTAGAAAACGAAAAATTAATTCAATCAACTGAAGAGGGAGGAGATACAATGTTTGTTTGCAGATTAATAAAATTTTAATTCTAAATTCCGAAAACCGGTTTTATCTGTTTCGTATATTCGTATTGATCAGTATTCGTAGATGTATCCCTAATCTTAATTTTCTAATTCTTTTAATAAACCATCAAGATCCAAATGCTTTGTAAACATGGTTAAGCTTCCATCAGGATTTTTGGGCCATTGTTCCTTTGGTCTGTCCCAGTAAAGTTCAACTCCGTTTTGATCCGGGTCATTCAAATATAAAGCTTCGCTAACGCCATGGTCGGATGCACCAGTTAATGGATAATTTGCTTCCATCAAACGATGATAAATATAGGCTAAATCTTTTCTTGTAGGATATAAAATTGCTGTATGAAACAATCCTGCAGAGTGAACAGGAGCAGGCGGTGCATTTTTACTGTACCAGGTATTCAATCCAATGTGATGATGATAACCGCCTGCAGAAATAAATGCTGCATCATTTCCATACATCGTTATTAATTCAAAACCTAACAGGTCACAATAAAATTCCATTGAACGTTTGATGTCAGCTACTTTTAAATGTACATGTCCAATGCGTGTTTGTGCTGGGATGATGTATTTATTATTTTTCATTCATCAAAATTAAATAATCGGAACCTGTCAGGTTGTTTTGTCAACGTTAATGCTTTGTTAATCGCATGTGTAATGTGAATTTGGTCTATGATTTTTCTTGGCTTGTCGAAAAGCTATTAATGCTCTCTCTTACAAACCTATCTTTGAAGCGATAAATTTAAAAGGACATGAAATTTCACAGACTACTTATTTTATTTTTTCTACTTAATATCCGATTATCATTAGCGGCAAATGTGAATGTAAGTGGAAAAGTTACTGATGATAAAAAAGAAGCTGTTGTGGGAGCAACTGTTTTGTTATTGAATGCTGCGGATTCATCATTAAGTAAGGTAAATGTTACAGATGTGAATGGCACTTTTGTTTTGGAAGGCATCAAGCCAGGTAATTATGTTTTGAAAATTACAAGCATAGGCTTTGCCACTTATTTTTCAAATAAGATAACCGTTGATGCAAGTGATGTTCAGATTCCGGCAATTGCATTGAGCAATTCGTCAGTAAATCTTAAAGAAACAAATATCACAGCCATGAAGCCATTGATAGAGGTTCGATCAGATAAAACAGTTTTCAATGTGGAGAACAGCATCAACGCAACCGGAAGCACTGCATACGAGTTGCTGCAGAAAGCTCCGGGTGTAATGGTTGATCAGAACAACAATTCCATTTTCCTGAAAGGTAGAGGAGGAGTGATGGTGCAGATAGATGGGAAACCTTCGCAACTCACTGGTGAGGAACTGGCTGACATGTTGAAATCAATGCAGAGTACCGAAGTGGAAGCGATAGAGCTTGTGAGTAATCCTTCTTCTAAATATGAAGCTGAAGGAACTGCTGGTATCATCAATATTAAATTGAAGAAAAATAAAAATTTCGGCACCAATGGTTCTGTTACTACAGGATATGTGGTTGGAGTTTATTCAAGATTCAATGGTTCATTGGCATTAAACCACCGTCATAAAAAAATAAATGCCTTTGGCACTTACAGCAATAACTTTGGCAAGCGACAGAATACAATAGATATTTACCGGGTTCAGGCAGGGAATATTTATGATCAGAAAACAGTGTCGGTACGCGATCCGTTCAACAATAATTTTAAAGCGGGGATTGATTATTCGATCAATAAAAAAAATACCATTGGTGTGATGGCAAATGGTTACATAGCAGATTTTACCGCAACAAGTAAAAGTGAAACTTATATTAAAAATTTAACTGGCGAAAGCATTGAAAAATTAATTGCCAATTCTGATAACAAAGGACACAATCAGAATCTTAATTTCAATGGTAATTACAGGTATGTTGATTCTCTTGGTCACGAATTAAATCTTGATTTGGACTATGGTCAATACCGAAACGATCGTAACAGCTATCAGCCTAATATTTATACCTATCCGGGAGGAACTTTTAAACGTGATACCATTTACAGGATTATCACACCCACTGATATTGATATTTATTCATTAAAGGTTGACTATTCGCAGAATTTTCTGAAAGGAAAGATTGGTGCAGGACTAAAGGTTTCACATGTAAAGACAGATAATGATTATGGGTTTTATAACGTGGTAGATGGTAGCGATGTGCGTAATAATTCGGTGAGCAATCATTTCGTTTATACTGAAAATGTAAATGCAGTTTATTTGAATTACCAACGCACGATTAATAAATTTGATGTGCATGCAGGAGTGCGAACTGAGCAAACAAGCAGCAAAGGAGATTTGACGAGCACTGTTGTTATCAGTGATTCTATTGTAAAGAGAAACTACTGGGATATTTTTCCGAGTGCTGGCATCACATATAATTTAAACAAGAAAAATGCTTTGGGTTTATCTTACAGCAGTCGAATTGAAAGACCGAATTATCAGGAGCTCAATCCCTTTGAATACAAGATGGATGAACTGACCTACCGGAAAGGTAACCCGTTTTTAAACCCCCAGTACGCCAATAAATTTGAATTTTCTCATACTTATAATTATTCCATTACCACCTCTTTAAGCTATAGCAACACACGCGCTTTTTTTGCACAGATCAGTGATACTATTGAAGGCAATAAAAGTTTTTTGACTACTCGTAACCTTGCATCAGAAGAAGTTATTGGACTCAACTTCAGCGCATCGCACCAGGTGATGAAATGGTGGAGTGTGTATGGTAATGCCGGTGTTTCAAATCTGCACTACAAAGCTGATTTCGGAAATGGTAAAATCATAGATAATGAAATAGTGAACTTTAACTCTTATGTCCAAAATACTTTTAAGGTGAAGAAAGGTGTTTCGCTGGAGCTTTCAGGATGGTACAGCAGTCCCGGTGTGTGGGGTGGTGCACATAAAACAGAAGAGCAATGGTCGCTGGATGCCGGATTGCAAATGAAATTTTTGAAAGACCTTGCTACATTAAAGCTTAGTGTTTCTGATATTTTTTATACGATGCCATGGAGAAGCAATTCTCGGTTTGGCGGATTGTCAGGAAGGGCTAATGGTAGTTGGGAGAGCCGTACTTTCCGCGCTTCGTTAAGCTATCGTTTTGGAAATACCAATGTGAAAAGTATCAAACAAAGAACCGGTGGTGTGGAGTCAGAAACCAAAAGAGTAGGAGGGAATGAGTAGGTTTTATTAAGTTTATTCTTCTTTATAAACACCCATCGCGCAAAATTTATCTATGCGCTTATTAATTCTTTCTTTAGCTTCCATTGGCATCAATTCAGAAATTAATTTTTTTATTTCGGCTTTAACAGTTTTAAACATCTCTTCAGGGTTGGAGTGTGCTCCGCCTAATGGCTCCTGAATAATTCCATCTATCAGCTTCAGCTTCATCATATCCTCTGCCGTTAGTTTCAGCGCTTCTGCTGCTTTCTCTTTATTTTCCCAGTTGCGCCATAATATGGAGGAACATGATTCAGGAGAGATTACAGAATACCAGGTATTTTCAAGCATCAACACTTTATCACCAATACCAATACCCAATGCTCCACCTGATGCGCCTTCACCAATAATGATGCAGATAACAGGTACTTTAAGAATTGACATCTCATAAAGATTGCGTGCAATGGCTTCACCTTGTCCGCGTTCTTCAGCTTCTAAACCAGGGTAAGCTCCGGGAGTATCAATAAATGTAACGATGGGTTTATTAAATTTTTCTGCAAGCTTCATCAATCGCATTGCCTTACGATAACCCTCCGGATTAGGCATACCAAAATTCCGGAACTGACGAGCTTTTGTATTGTTACCTTTTTGCTGACCAACAAACATGATGGTTTGCCCGTCAACGCTACCAAAACCTCCGATCATCGCTTTATCATCTTTCACCTGGCGATCACCATATAGTTCAATAAAATTATTTGCTGTAATATTCTGAATATAATCAAGTGTATAAGGACGATCAGGATGACGGCTTAGCTGAACACGCTGCCATGCTGTGAGATGTGTGTAAAGATCTTTACGTGTGGATTCAATCTTTGATTCCAGATCTTTAATGACAACTTCTACATTTACTTTGCCTTTCTCAGCAATTTTACGTGCCTGGTGCAATTGCTCCTGCAGCTCTTCCAGTGGTTTTTCAAAGTCAAGTAAGGGAGTGCTCATATATTATTTTAACAGGAACAAAAATAAACCAAATTAAATAAATGATATTTTAGCCGAAATCAATCTAATGTTTATCGCAATTTTTTTTAAAACTACTTTATGATCGCATTTCCTCCCTCTAAAATTAACCTCGGATTAAATGTCGTTGAAAAACGACCTGATAATTTTCACAATATCGAAACTGTTTTTTATCCGGTGCAATGGTTTGATATGCTTGAAATTGTTAAAGCTAATGAATTTAAATTTTTTCAAACCGGTTTAACTATTGAGGGTGATATTGCTTCTAACTTATGTGTGAAAGCCTATGATTTATTAAAGCATGATTACAATTTAACTCCGGTAGAAATTCATCTTCATAAAAATATCCCGATGGGCGCTGGTTTGGGTGGTGGATCATCAGATGCTGCACATACATTGCTAATGCTGAACGAAATTTTTCTTCTTAACCTCACATTAAGTCAGCTAACAGATTATAGTGTAAAGCTTGGAAGTGATTGTGTTTTTTTTTTACATCACCAACCAATGATTGGAAAAGAAAAAGGCAACATACTTTCACCGGTTAACCTATCATTAAAAAAATATTTTATTGTGATTGTGATGCCACCTGTACACATCAATACCGCTGATGCATATCGTATGATTGCACCAAAAAAGCCAAAGATGTCAATTGATGAGATAATGAAATTGCCGGTGCATGAATGGAAAAATGTTTTAGAAAATGATTTTGAATATCCGGTCTTTGAAAAATTTCCCATGATAAAAGTCTTAAAGGAAAAGATTTATTCAAGCGGTGCAATTTATGCTAGCATGAGTGGCAGTGGTACAGCATTATATGGAATCTTTGAAAAAGAAACTGATTTGCAATCCTCTTTCAATGATTGCGTGGTTTGGCAGGGAAAATTAATATGATGATATTTTTAAACTTTAAATATTAGATTTGCATAAACCATTTAAAAATCTCAAAATGAAATTTAGAAAAACATTATGTTGTATGCTTTTTACAGCAACAATTTACAATCCCATTTTTGCACAGGAAGATGCAAAAAACAAACAACCTTCGCCCGAAGAACAAGCAATGATGGCTTATGCTGCTCCCGGACCAATGCATCAGATGCTTGCAAAAAGCAATGGTATGTGGAATCAAGACATAACTATGTGGATGGCTCCCGGTGCTCAACCGATGAAAAGCACTGCAACCTGTGTAAATACTATGATTATAGGAGGACGTTACCAGCAGGGACGTACCAGAGGAAGCTTTAGCGGAATGCCATTTGAAGGCACTAGTACAACAGGATATGACAATCAGAAAAAAATGTTCGTGAGCACCTGGATTGACAATATGGGTACTGGTATCATGTATATGGAAGGACCTTATAACGAAGCTACCAAGTCAGTTGAAATGAAAGGCTCAATGGTGGACCCAATGACTGGTCAGGAAACTGCGATGAGAGAAACATGGAAAATGATTGATGATAAAAATCAGTTAATGGAAATGTATGCTACTCCTAAAGGTGGAAAGGAATTTAAGACAATGGAAATTAAATTTTCAAGAAAGGAAATGGAAACGCGTCCTACACCTTCAGACGGACCAGGTGGCAGACCGGTTTCTCCGTTACAAAATCAACAACAACAGCCACAGCCCGACAATAAAAAGCCTGCTGATAAAAAATAGTTAAATCACTTTCAGTGAATAAAAAATCGGGATAGAAATATTCCGATTTTTTTATTTATAATAATGATGTTGAGTATGTAGTGAATCTGTATTAAAAGTTTTTAGGTATAGATGAATATATTCAAAGGTAATGTAACAACAAGTATTACATCTTACTAATCAGGTCATTTGATACTAATGAAAACGATGTTGTTAAAATGAGGATAAGAGAAATCAATATTTAAGTAAGGAGAAAAACTTCAACTGGTAAATATTTTAAGAACATAAAAAAAACGCCCCGGAATCCCGGGGCGTTTCAATTACAATTTTCAACAGCTATTAATAAGTTCTTATAACCTTTATTGTTTGATTATACGAACCTGTTTGATTTGAAATCTTAATAAAATAAATTCCATTATTTAATTTTTCTCTTATAATAAAGGAATGATTTATATTGTCATAAGCTTTTATTATACGTCCTGTTAAGTCTGCTATTTCCACTATCAGGTTTTCATCTGTTGAAACAATAATATTTAATGATTCATTAAATGGATTGGGGTATGCTGACACTTGTTTTAAAAATGTGCCTGGTGTAGATGCCAATCGAACGTTTGAACAACTATCTTCAATAGTAGATGTATTCGACTGTGAGCAACCAACGTCATTAGTTACAGTCCAGGTATATTGTCCTGCACACTTATTATTTATACTTGAAGTAGTCTCGCCCGAGCTCCATAAATAAGTATAATTCGCAGGAGGATTAACAGTCAGACTTACGCTGCCATTACAAACAGGTATAATTAGATTACATGTATTATTAGCAACTACATCAGCAGACACACTTGCATTGAATGAGCCATTACCGGTAATTGTTACCGGGCACACACTGGTGCAGTTATTTTTATCTGTTACAGTTACTGTATAAGTTCCTGCACAAAGCCCTGTTGCAGTTTTTGTTGTCTGACCATCAGACCACAGATAACTATAAGGTTGTGTTCCTCCTTTTGGATTTGCAGTAGCTGAGCCATTGCAGGCAGGCGCACATCCGGTATTATTTACCTTAGAAATAGTATGAGTGAGCTTTGCAGGTTGCTTAACTTTTCGCTGACAAACAAAGGTGCATCCCTTTTTATCACTTACGGTAACAGTGTAATTTATATTGGCGCACACGCCAGTTATTGTAGCGGTAGTTTCACCGTTTGACCATAAATAAGTGTAAGGTCCGCCATTTCCGCCTTTGCCTGTTACTGTAATAGTACCATCACATGCGCCATAGCAGCTTACGTTAGTTACAGTAAATGTTGCACCCACTTTACCTTTTTTAATACTGAATAATTTTTCAGCAGTGCACTGAGTTACTGAATCGGTAACGGTCACAGTATATTGTCCTTCGCATAAATTGGTAATTGTTTTAGTGGTTTCTCCATTACTCCACACATAAGTATAATGTCCTGTTCCTCCATTTACATTTGCAGTAATGCTGCCATCACATGAGTTAGAACATGTGGGCTGTGTAACTTTACCTGTCACGGTTAAATGACATGGTTCAGCTATAACGGTAATGGTGACTGTGCAAAGCGACTGCGCACCACAATTATCAGTAATGGAGAAGGTAATACTATAACTGCCACCGCTGCCTATTCCCGGTGTCCAGTTGAACACACTGCTTACAGGATTACCTGATGTGGGCAGAACAGGGGTCATGGTAGCACCCGATGGCAAGCCACCTGAATTCAACTCTACAATGTCGCCTGCATCATCATCAGCACCACTTACTGTAAATGATACCAGCTCGTTTTCATTTACATAAAAAATGGCTCCGCAAATTGAATCTTCATTGGTAAAATAAGGAGCTGTATTGGTTGGATCACAGGATACAACATGAATAAGGAAGTCAACCGCTACCAGGGTCTTTAAGGTGTCAGTTGCCAGGTCACGATCTTCAATAATTACCTGTGTTGAATATAAACCGCCCGGTGTTGCATTTACCATGGTGTTCCAGGTTACCTCACCGGTATTGTAATCAATTGTTAATCCCGTAGGTTGATTAAAAGCCGCATTGCCGCTTGCTTCTGCTGCTGTAGCCAGCCTGAAGCGAAGCACAGAAGTGGAATCCACATCGAGACCAGGAACAAAAAAAGTGGAAGCAATGCTTTGGTTTACATTAACCACGGCAGGTAAACTGCTGGTGGGAGAATGATTTCCTGAGCCAGTTTCCACATAAGTGAACACACGGTAATATCCATTTGGATTATTTGATTCAGCTCCTGAACGGCAGCAATCATTTATCTCAGCCAGCCATGGTAAACCTCCATTGGATGATGAAGGATAATTATGATCAATGGTGGTTTTTACATTGCTGCCAGGTTCTAATGCCTGTGCCATTAACCAGTTATCAGTAACATTGATTGATATTACCTTGTATTGTAAAACACCTGTGAAGTTTCCATCGCCAAAAAAGAGTTGTGTTCCTCCAATGTTTTCTGTAATGATATCGCCCACGGCAGGAAAACCATCGCCTGCTGAGCCGATAAATCCATCTCTTGTAAATGCATTTACCAATGTAAACCGCACATTATCTGACACAGCATTTAAGCGTTGCCAGGTTAAATGTCCATAACGGAAATGGGTGGCTTGTGCCTTCTGCGTAGTAAGAATTAAAAATGCGGATATTCCAAAGATTATCACCAATAAGAGTTTCATGAAATGTTTGTTTTGTTTCATTATTGTTTTGTTTTTATTATCGTTTCAAAATAAATATGTTAAGGAACCACCTGTATTTGCTCAAGATACAGACAGGATACAATATTCGTGATATTAAGTGATATAATTACTATTTGAACTGTTATTTTTTTGAAGCTATTATGTTTCAATAAAAAAACTTTATTATCAGCTATAAAATTCAGGAAGTGATGAAAGATCAAAATTATTACAGGGTAAATTATTGATATTGGTGGGCATCAATTTTGTTAACATTCATTGTTGATTTGGAAAGTTTAAAGATGACTAATTTTGCTGGTACACAAATTCTGAAAACATGAGCAATTACAGTCCGAAAACCGATGTGGATGTTTTAATCCTCCAAAAAGAAAAAAAGGAAAACCATCTTGTTTTACATAATGATGACTTCAACACCTTTGAATGGGTGATAGAATCTTTAATCACTATTTGCAAACATGATGAAACCCAGGCTGAGCAATGCGCTTTTATTGTGCACAACAATGGCAAGTGTAGTGTGAAAGACGGAGCCATGGAAAAATTAAAGCCGCTTAAAGAAAGTTTGATTGAGCGTGGCTTATCAGTAACTATTGATTAAACATAATCATCATATGAAAAAACATTTTTTCTTCTTTATTGCAGTAGCAGTTTTAAGTTTTGGATGCAGCAAAGTGCCCATTACCAATCGCAACCAGATGAATCTGCTGCCAGAGAGCGAAATGATTGCCATGGGGCTCACCAGCTATAATGAATTTCTGCAGCAAAACCCACCGGTAGCGACTTCTGAAGCGGATGCACAAATGGTACGCAACGTGGGTTCGCGGATACAAGGAGGTGTAACTAATTATATGAACCAGAATAAAATGGGCGACCGCATAAAAGGATATAGATGGGAGTTTAATCTGGTTAAAAGTAAAGATGTGAATGCCTGGTGCATGCCCGGTGGCAAAGTGGTGGTGTATTCGGGCATTTTGCCTGTTACTCAAAATGAAAACGGGCTGGCAATAGTGATGGGTCATGAAATTGCACACGCTGTGGCACGCCATGGTAATGAGCGCATGAGCCAGATGATGGTTCAGCAGTTAGGCGGTGTGGCGCTGGATGTGGCGCTGGCGCAAAAGAGTGCGCAGACTCGTGCTATTTTTAACACTGCTTACGGAGTGGGCAGCACCGTGGGTGTATTGCTTCCATACTCACGCCTGCAGGAAACCGAAGCTGATAAGCTGGGATTAATTTTTGCTGCTATGGCAGGATACGATCCGCGTGAAGCGCCTAAATTCTGGCAACGCATGTCGCAGCAAAGCGGAGGGGGCAAGCCACCTGAATTTTTAAGCACACACCCGAGTGATCAAAGGCGGATACAGGATTTGCAGGCTTACATGCCGCAGGCAATGAAATATTATAAGCCGAAGTGAGAATCGTTGCTGTAAAATTCATCAGGTATTTGTTAAACCTCGGAGGTTTGCTGTTTACATAATAATTTAATAAAATATTAACAAGATTGTAAACCATTTTTAATTTTTCTTTACTCCCAATCTGTTTTCTTTGCGTTTCCATGCAGGTTCAACAAGAAGTAATAATTATTAATGATCAATCCTATTTAATCAGCACTGATAAAGGCAGATTGAATATTGATTTCATTGCTGATTATTTAATCAATCACACTTACTGGGCAAGCACCCGCACCATTGAGCAGGTTAAAACTTCCATTGAACATTCATTGTGCTTCGGAGTTTATTGTGAAAACAAACAAATGGCTTTCGGCAGGGTGATGAGTGATTTTGCAACATTTGCTTACCTCGCTGATGTGTTTGTTGTAAATGATTTTCGCGGAAGAGGAATTTCGAAAGCGCTCATGAAATTTATCCTGACACATCCGCAGTTGCAAAAACTCCGCAGATTTATGCTTGCCACACGTGATGCTCATGAGTTGTATAAAAAATTTGGTTTTAAAGAATTGCATTTCCCTGAGCGATGGATGGAATTATACACACCCACACCCGATGATCCGAATCAATAAAATGATGTGCTAATGTGCCAATGTGATAATGAGTTGGAGCTATTAAAGAATATTTACATTAGCACATTATCATATTATCACATTAACTCATTAACATATTATCACATTAAAAAATATGAAATACAGCATCTCCGTTCCACATCCGTCCACACATTATGTTGAACTCGAACTAAGGATTGATAATGTTGAAGGTGAACTATTGGAACTGCAATTACCATCCTGGCGACCCGGTAGATACGAGCTGGGCAACTTCGCAAAAAATATTCAGCATTGGAATGCTTTTGATGCTGATGGAAATAAGTTGAAGCATTTAAAAGTAACAAAGGATTTATGGCACTTGGAAACCAAGGGCGCAAAACAGGTGATTGTTAAATACAATTATTATGCTGCTCAGGCTGATGCAGGTGCATGTTGGGCTGATGAACACATGTTGTATATCAACCCGGTGCATTGTATGTTATATGTGCCTGAAAGGATTAATGAACAGTGCGAGGTTCAACTTAATATTCCTGCAGATTGGAAAATCGCCTGTGGGTTAAAATCTGTTGATCATATCCTGCATGCAGATAATTTTCATGCATTGGTGGATGCTCCTTTCATTGCTTCGCCAACATTGCTACATGAAAGCTATGAAGTAAATAATATTCCGTTTCACATCTGGATACAGGGAGATTGCAATCTGGAATGGGTGAGGATCATCAAAGATTATAAAGCGTTCACTGTAGTTCAGCTGGAGATGATGAAAACATTTCCTGCAAAAGATTATCATTTCCTGCTGTTGATTTTACCATATCGTTTTTATCATGGTGTGGAGCACACTAACAGCACAGTGCTTGCATTAGGACCCGGTTATCAATTGATGAAAGAGGAGTTGTACACTGATTTAATCGGAGTTGCCTCGCACGAATTATTTCATGCATGGAATGTAAAAACCATTCGTCCTGCTGATATGTATCCTTATCATTACACAAGTGAAAATTACAGCAGGTTGGGTTGGGTTTACGAAGGTTTTACCACTTATTATGGTGACTTATTTCTTGCGCGCTCTGGTTTTTTCTCTGCGAAAAATTATTTTAATGAAATCAACCTACGGCTGCAGCGTCACATGGATAACTATGGAAGATTTAATCTATCTGTTGCTGATTCAAGCTTTGATACCTGGCTGGATGGATATTCACCGGGAGTTCCGAATCGCAAAACTTCTATTTATGATGAAGGAAGTCTGATTGCGCTAATGCTTGATCAGTTTATTCGTAAAAGTTCAGCACATAAACATTCGCTGGATGATGTGATGCGATCATTGTATAATGATTTTGCATTGAAACAAAGAGGCTATGTTGAACATGATGTAAAAACATTGGTTGAATATTTTGCAGGAAAACCTGCTGATGAAATTTTTAATCGTTTTATCAATGGAAATGAATCGTATGAAAATTATTTACAGGAATTACTTGATGATGCCGGGTGTTACATCAGCAAAAGCAAATCATCTTTGTTTTTTGAAGAACGTTTCGGCTTTAAAATAAATGCAGAAGGAGTGGTTTTAAAAGTATCAGCCATTGCACCCGGTTCTCCTGCTGATAAATCAGGATTATCAAAAGATGATGAAGTGATTTGTGTAAATGATTTTAAAGTTGAAAACAATCTGGATGACTTAATTCGCTTTGCAATTGATAAACAACTGAAGATAGCTCCCCTCTCATTGGGAGAGGGGCAGGGGGTGAGGCTTGATGTGTTTACACAAAAAAAGAAACGCGTATTAAATATCCAGGCAACTGAAGAAACTTTTTATAATCGTTATAAAATAGAATTGATTAAGGATGCAACCAATAAACAACAAGAAAATTTCAGAGATTGGACTGGTATAAATCCCAAATCCTAAATCAATCATTCCAAAAATTATTTCACCGCAATCATACTAATCTCCACATTAGCATCCAAAGGCAATCGAACAACTCCCACAGTTTCCCTTGCTGGAAAATCAGCACTGAAATAAGTGCTGTACACTTCATTCATTCTTTTAAACAAATCCATGTCTTTCATAAATATGGTGACTTTAACAACGTGTGAAAAATCGAATCCTGCTTTCGTTAAAATAGTATTCAGGTTTTTCATTACCTGCTTAGTTTCGCTTTCAATATTTTCTGTTATCAATTTCCCGCTGGCCGCATCAATTCCAACCTGCCCGGAAGTAAACAACATATTGCCTGTCATCACTCCCTGGCTATAAGGACCCACAGGTGTAGGAGCATCATTTGTTTGAATAATAGTTTTCATAATTTAAAGCGTTTAGTAATGCTCAAAAATAAATGCATTCACTTAATTTGCAGTGATGAAGATTTTATTGTTGGATAATTACGATTCATTTACCTATAACCTGCTGCATTACCTGGAAGACATCAGTGGTGAGCAAGTGGATGTTTTTAGAAATGATGAGATTTCTTTAGCCGCTGTAGATGCTTATGATCATATTGTGCTTTCACCCGGGCCTGGCTTGCCTGAAGAATCCGGAATTTTACTTCCATTGATAAATAAATATGCATCGTCAAAAAAAATATTGGGAGTTTGTCTTGGTCACCAGGCTTTGGTAATTGGTTTTGGTGGAAAGCTTTTACAACTTGATGAAGTGATGCATGGACTACAACGAAAGTGCAATGTAACTAAAGAGAAAAGTGTATTATTTAAAAACATTCCAAAACAATTTAATGCCGGTCGTTATCATAGCTGGGTAGTGGATAAAAATTTTCTTCCTCCTCATTTTATAATCACAGCCACTGATGAAGATGGAAATATCATGGCAATGGAGCATTCAAGCCTTGCTTTAACAGGCGTGCAGTTTCACCCTGAATCCATAATGACTGACCACGGTATGCAGATGTTGAGCAATTGGTTGTTGAGCGATTAAATTACTAAGTTGTTATGCTTAATTCATTTATTATCACATCACAACCTGATAACTCAACAACACAACAACTTATCTTTGCTCTGATAAAAGCAAACCGTTCCATCGCCTTGCATTTACCTGCAGGGAGGAAAGTCCGGGCAACACAGAGCACCACACTTCTTAACGGGAAGGCAGTTTACGAGTAATTGTAAATTGACAGAAAGTGCCACAGAAAACTATACCGTCCTGACCCGATTTATCGGGATGGGATAAGGGTGAAAACGTGAGGTAAGAGCTTACGTGCGATTATGGTAACATAACGCAGGGTAAACCTTGTGGGTTGAAAGGCCAAATAGGTGCCGTTCCGGTTTACCGGGAGAAGTTGCTCGCTTCTTTGCATGGCGAAAGCTATGCTGCCGGCATGGGTAGGCTGAACCAGGTGATGCGTGAGTATCATCGCAGATAAATGATGGAAATTCATTTGGATTTATCCTGATGAAATACAGAACCCGGCTTACAGGTTTGCTTTTATTTTTTCTTTGCCGTGCTGATAGTTTTATTCAGATATTTTTGCTGTAGGCAATAGCAATCAAAAATTAACTCAGCAGTAAATTCCTATGACGCTCCGTCAACTATTTATACGTGTGAGCACAAAGCACGATTTTTATTATCGCATTGTGTTAATCACTGTTTCCGTTATTGCCATTGCAGGCTTTCTACCACGTGAAGTACGTTTTAAGTTTGATTATGAAATAGGACAATCGTGGCAGTATGATGATCTGAAAGCTCCTTTTGATTTTCCTGTTTATAAATCTCGCGACACTTTAGTGGAAGAGCGTAATTTATTGTTAGGCCGCATTCAGAATTATTTCAGAGAGGATACTGTAATTGCTTTTAAGGCAAAACAAATTTTTTTGCGTACCGGAGAAAATTTTACTGCAAATGAAATTGCCATTGGAAGCAATCTTATTGATAAGATTTATATGCGTGGTATTATTGAATTACCACGTCACCTTAATCTTGCGCACAATGAGAACATTTTACTTATTAAAGGGAAAGAACTGACTGAATACAATATCAATAACTTTTACCAGCGTAACCAGCTGTTTTCTTTATTAGAACAACAATTAATTCTTGAAAATGCCTCTGAAAACCAGCAGTTATTTAACAGCATTCAGGAGGTTTTGAAACCCAATATTATTTATGATAATGAAGTGACGGGTAAAATGAAAAATGCTGCATTGCAAAATCTTAGTCTCACACGAGGCATGGTACAGCGAGGAAGCTTTATTATCAGCAGAGGAAAAATTGTTAATAAACATGATTACGAAATTCTTGAATCACTCCGCAAGGCATTTCAGGATCAGCAGCCCATGCAACATGTGCGCTACCAGGTTTACATTGGGTATTTATTACTGGTGAGTGTTGCCATTGGTGTGCTGCTTATCTTTTTGTGGTTATTGCGAAAGGATATTTTATTTGACACACGCAAAATCACTTTGCTTTTTCTGCTGATCACTTCAATAGTTTTCCTCTACACATTTGTTTTGCAACATTATTTTGTGAACCAGCTGATTGTGCCCCTATGTATCCTGGCACTTGTAACGCGTGCATTTTTTGATACGAGAACAGCTTTGTTCACACACGTGCTCACCATGCTTATACTTGGCACAGTTGCACCTAATGGATTTGAGTTTGTTTTTATGCAGGTGATTGCAGGGATGGTTGCCATTTTTAGCATTGTTAATATGCGAAGCCGTTCGCAGCTTTTTGTCGCGATAGGATTTATCTTTTTAGCTTATCTGATTACTTACACAGGCTTGTCAATAATTAATGAGGGCAACATAAGTGATGTTAATTATATTAATTGTGGTTGGCTGCTCGGAAATGTGCTGCTTACATTGTTGACTTACCCGCTTATCTTTTTAATTGAGAAATCCTTCAGGGTAACTTCTGATTTTTCACTGATAGAGCTTACCGATTTCAACAGTGACTTATTGCGTGAGCTGTCAACGAAAGCTCCCGGTACGTTTCAGCATTCTTTACAAGTTGCTAATCTTGCTGAGTCTGCTATTTATAAAATTGGCGGCAACTCATTATTGGTTAGGGTAGGGGCATTATACCATGATATTGGCAAGATGGATATGCCTATGTATTTTATAGAAAATCAAAGCACGCAGGTAAATCCGCATGATGAACTCTCGTTTGATGAGAGCGCTGCTATCATTATCAGTCATGTGATACGTGGTATTGAGAAAGCAAAGAAGCACGGATTGCCTGATACAGTGATTGATTTTATCCGTACCCATCATGGCACTATGATGGTGCAATATTTCTATCAATCATTTTTAAAGAATTATCCTGATAAGATACCGAATGAGGATGACTTCCGCTATCCCGGACCGAAACCGTTTTCTAAAGAAACTGCTGTGCTGATGATGGCGGACAGTGTGGAAGCTGCAGCACGCAGTCTTTCTGTACACGATTCGCAAGCAATAGATAAGTTAGTGGAAGATATTATACATAACCAGCAGGAAACAGGTCAGTTTGAAAACTGCGACATTACCTATCGCGATATTACCAGCATCAAGCGCATGTTTAAGAAAATGCTGAATGCTATTTATCATGTGCGGTTGCAGTATCCATCGACTGTTTAAAAATAGTAGTTAATTTTCATAAATAAATAAAGCCCAGCAAGATTTGCTGGGCTTACAACTTTTTTTTGATAATTGTTCTACATTCCTATATTTCCCTGACATACGGGATTTCCGGTAATTGGATCAAATACCCGTATGAATCGAGGAGAATTTAACCAATCAGTATAAGTAATTGCCGTAGAATTAGGAGGGTCTAAATTTCTAATATTTGTAATACTTCTCCCTGTTGCACTGTTGATATCATTTAAGGTCTTCGTTACAGGAGCTCCTATAGTAAGTATTGTACCAATGAAAATTTTAGCAGGATACATTCCTGGAGGTAATGGATCACCAGTTACTGTTGAAATGGTAATAGTTAGTAAAGTAGTGTTATTAATACGCTGCTCAAATTTTGCGGTACCTTTAATATTTGAAGAACCAATAGTGTCTAAATTATAAATTTTATTAGTACCTGTTAAATTGTTGCCTCCAATATCAGCCTGAGCTAAAATAGTGTCCATTGCCGAACTAAGATAAATATTTATATATCCATCATAATTAGTAAGTGTAGAATAAGACTGAGCGATTACTGTTGAACTTTTACCGCTTGCGTCAACAGGAGTTAAACTAATTGCTCCTGTCATTGATCCTTCAACTGCTGCACCTGAATAAATATTTGCAGGATGTGAGCCACTGTTTACAAAAGGGCCGGTTATGGATATTGAAACAGTGGTTTGTGAACCATTTTCTGTAAATGTAACTGTACCTGATATTCCACCAATATCTTTTGCTTTTAATGTGTAAGTACTCTTTAAAGGATCTGGAGTTGGAACAGGAGTTGGTGTATCATCCTCTTTCTTTTTACATCCTACCACCATTAATGTTAGAATGAATGCCATGGCAGCAAAGTTTGTCCAGATTGTTTTTCTGATTGTTGTTTTCATTGTTATGTTTTTGTTTAATGTTTATCTATTAAATTAATATGCCAATTTGAGGAACGAAAGATAATAAATCAATAATAGTCAGGTCGAACTGCATCAGCATGCATTTAAAACATAATTTAATTCAGGAGATTAATTGGAGTAATTCACTTAAACCTATTACGTTTCAATGCCTCACCACAAGTTTTTTTGTGGTGGTGCCATTTGAATAAGTGATCTGTACAAAATAAACACCGTTACTCCAGTTCATAGTTGAGAGTTGATAATTAAGAGTTGTTAAGGATTTCGAAAATACTTCTTTACCCATCATATTAAAAATCTTTAACCGGCTCTGCTTATCAACTGAAAACTGTGAACTGTAAACTGTAAACTCTTTATCAGCAGGATTAGGATAAATGTTAAAGTCAGCGGCTGATGTAACTTCGTGTAAGTTTATGCTAATAGATGTATCAACGCGCACTACAGTATTAAGTAGTTGATTGACATACCATATCTTTCCATCAGGTCCTATTTTTACTCCGG
>JANLUX010000285.1:0-1635 GCA_031363705.1 Bacteroidota bacterium | reverse complement strand
AATGGCGGCGAAGTAATTGTACGGTGTCACTGCCGTGATTTTCAATTTTAATGAAATACGCAAAAACGAATTTTCGCGAAAGAACGTTTGATTCCGACTCAATATAGAGAGGACGGACGGAGACTTTTATATGTTCAGTTGTTTCGCTGAATGGTGTCATTACAATAAAAGTAATGAGAAATGGAGCAGGGTGCAACAAACAAAAAAGCTTATCACTATTGATTTGCTATTTTTGCACATAAAGAATGACTTTTCAGTATTACAAGTTTTTTATAGAAGTATACCGTGTTTCCTTTTTATCTATTATCAGTTTTTTCTTCCAATTGCTCAATGGTTTTCTTCGCATTCGCCAATCGTATCTTTTTATTGCTCCGCAGCCAACAGGTTGTTCGTTTTCATACGCTACTACAACAAATTTGAGTTTATCGATTTTGTTGAATTGAGCATAGAAGGAATGATCGTTACCGTCTCTTGTTGCAAGATCGATATCAAGCAATTTCACCAGCTCTATGAAATCGTGATTATCAGAGTTGGTTCGGAGTATTTTTAGCATAAATGCTCGTCAGTTGTCATTTTCCAAATTACTGTTATGCCAAGCACTTTTTTTCGGTCTATGCAAATATTGCAATTTGTTTATTGTTTGCAGGAGTCATTTCGGTGATAAAACTTTCCCAGAAATTCAATGTCAAACTGAGTTTATATTTTTCGTTTAACACTTCAAGCTCTGTTTGCAGCTCTGACTTATCGATGTTTTTAGCCAATTCCATAAGGTCAATTCTCATTAAAACATCTTTTGTAAAAGTCCTTTTAGCATCGGCAAATGTTATTGATTGCAAAAACTGCATTGTCGTGTTGGAGTTTAAAAGTATTAACGAGTAAACTGCAAACACAATTTTGTCAAACCCTATTAAATAGCAGGTGTCATCCAGCATTACAGGTTTATTATCTTGAGGAAGAATTAATGTAAAATGAAAAGTTTTGTAAAGCCCCGATATTGCAACTTTGTAAGGCTTGAACGAGTAATCACCAATACCGAATATTGAAAATAAAGGTTTGTTATTATAGATACTTGATTTCCTCGCATCAAAATTGGCTTGATGTTGTATCAAGTAGCGATAAGTTTTCGGATACTGAGTTTTAATGTATTTGGTTTCTTGTCCAATTTTTTTTTGAGTAACAATAGTAAATTTCCTGGTCTGACTAATTACAGTATTTTTAAGGTCGGAACTTTTAAGAAAACCGTACACCAAACCATCTTCTAATGTTATTTCTTCATTCAATCCATTCACGTAATATCCATTTACTTTGTCTAATTCCATAACTGTAGAACAGTCATGTTTCAAACCTTGTCGCCAAACAAAAGGGGATTCTCCGTCAAATTGGCTTGTGTGAATATAAGTGTCAATATTTGAAACAAACTTATCTGATAGCCAGCCAAATTTTAGATATGGAGTTTTGTTTTCGTAAAAATTAAACTCGCTGCAATAAAAATCTGGATTTGAATTTAGTTTGCAATAGAACAATGCTGCCTCAACTGAAACATCAAATTCTTTTTTACTGTCAATACATTGTTTCTCGATGGATGCGACTTTGTATTTGTTTTTATGTTGGCTAAAAACAATATTTTTGATTACC
>JANLUX010000242.1:0-13252 GCA_031363705.1 Bacteroidota bacterium | reverse complement strand
TCCCAATCTTCCAGGATTTTTTTATTGTTTCCGTCTAATAAACGTTCAAGTTCTTTATAAGCGACTTTAAGTTCATTTTGAATTTCAGGTTTTTCAAGGTGATTGATGGTCGTCTGAATCGAATACAATTTCTGAGCGATTTCAGATTGTTCCTTCACCCATTTTTTATAAGCACGGTTATTTTCTGAAATCTCTGCGAGATAACGTGTGCGTTGCGGAGGGATGATGTAAATCTTCTCACTCATCTCATCACTCACATGAAAATCAGATTTGAGATCAGTACCGGTTTTTTCAACAAGCGTATCCATCACCGCTTTGTACAACCGGTTCATGCCCGGATCATTAAATTGAGAAGCAATAGTTCCAAACACCGGTAACTTTTCCTCATCTGTTTCCCAGAGTTGATGATTGCGTTTGTATTGTTTTTTTACATCGCGCAAAGCATCCAAAGCTCCTCTTTTATCAAATTTGTTCAATGCAATGATGTCAGCAAAATCAAGCATATCAATTTTCTCGAGTTGAGTGGCAGCGCCATACTCAGGTGTCATCACATACAAACTCATGTCACTGTGTTCAGTAATCTCTGTATCGCTTTGACCAATACCTGAAGTTTCTAAAATAATTAAATCAAAGTGTGCAGCTTTCACAATATCCAAAGCTTCTTTTACATATTTTGATAATGCAAGATTGCTTTGACGTGTAGCAAGTGAACGCATATACACACGAGGATTGCGGATAGCATTCATACGGATGCGATCGCCTAACAAAGCACCACCTGTTTTACGTTTGCTGGGATCAACAGAAATGATAGCGATAGTTTTATCTTTAAAGTCAACAAGAAATCTGCGCACTAATTCATCTACCAGCGATGATTTTCCTGAACCTCCAGTACCGGTGATACCAATGACAGGTGTGTTTACAGTTTTCTGTTTACCGTTTGCAGTTGCTTCGCCTGAAATCTTCTGCTGAATAAATTTATAATGCGTTTGAAATTCTTTGGGATTATTTTCTGCGCAGGAAATTAATTCTGCAATTGCTTTTGGATTGCTGGTGCTTAGTTCATTTACCGTACCGTTCAATTTAAAACCGGTAGCAAAATCGCATTGCATCAGCATATCGTTGATCATTCCCTGCAAACCCATCTTACGTCCGTCATCAGGATGATAAATCCGCGCAATGCCATATTGCTGCAACTCCTTAATTTCTTGAGGTAAAATAGTTCCTCCGCCTCCACCAAAAATCTTGATATGACCGCAACCTTTCTCTTTCAGTAAGTCATACATGTACTTGAAATACTCAATATGCCCACCCTGGTAACTCGTGATAGCAATGGCATTTGCATCCTCCTGTATGGCACAATTCACTACTTCATCCACACTGCGGTCGTGACCAAGATGAATCACTTCAGCTCCGGAACTTTGAATGATTCTTCGCATGATGTTGATAGATGCATCATGACCGTCAAAAAGTGAAGCGGCAGTTACAATTCTGATTTTATGTTTGGCTTGATAAGGGGCAACCGTGATCATGAAGACAAAAATAAGATTTAAGGGTTAAAGGAGAATGGAGAGAAAGAAGGGAGAATAAAACGAAGGAATTTACTTAAAGAAAAAACGTAACCTAATCAGGTAAGTTACTTAAATCTAAATGATCTTTATCTCTTCCGGTTATCCTCTTGTTGATTTTCAGGTGATGCAAACTAATAAAGTTTATTCTTTCTCCATCATAATCTACTTCTTTGCGGGCTTCATAGCATTCGTCAAATGATAATCCACTCACACCGGTAAGTATATCTATTCGGAATGGTGGAAAACCCAATTGAACAACATAATCCTCTTTTAGGAAATCATCAACACTAATATCAGGTGAAGCAAACCCAAATTCGGTTAAAGCATTTACCATTCGCAGCGCATTTTCAGGAAAAGAGTTGATCCAAAAATCAATATCTCCGGTGGTACGAGGAAAGCCATGTATTGCGACAGCGTAACCACCTACTACGAGATACTCGACACTATGATCGTTTAAAAGCTTTATAAACTCTTTGAAATCCTGGCTTAATTCCATTGAAGGTTAATTTGATGGTTAAATCTCTCATAGCTTCTAAAGCTGCGAGCCGTTGCTGTGGTGTCTGAGTAAGCCAAAATGCAAGGTCTGAGGGCTCTTCACCTAATTTATATTTACGAATTGCCCGGTGCATAATTATTGTTTGATTACTTTTCAAAAATATAGAATAAAGTGAAAGCAATAAGTCCATCTGGAAAACATTAGTTAATACTTCTTAAAATAGTATTTTCCTACTTATTAACATCAACCACCTCATGTTGAAAAGTTATGTGTTAATAACTCAGAAGGTTGTCTTTTAGCAGCTAACTTGCGTGCAATACAGAAGGATGTATATCTATCTTTGCGAACCCTACATCAAAACATAAAGATTATTGAAAACTAAAGCCTTAGGAGTTTATTTTATATGAGGATTACGTACTACGGTCACGCATGTTTTGGAGTGGTAGTGAATGGCAAAAATCTGCTGTTCGATCCGTATATCACCGGCAATGCGCTGGCTAAATCAATTAACATCAATGAAGTAGAAGCAGATTATATTTTGCTTAGCCACGGTCATAGTGATCATTTGGGAGATACTATCGAACTGGCACAAAGAACAAAAGCAAAGGTTGTCTGTTCTGCAGAAATTGAAAGCTGGCTGAATAAGAAAGGGGTTTCAAACACCCATGGGATGAATATTGGTGGCAAGTGGAAATTTGACTTCGGGCACGTGAAATGTGTGGTGGCGGTGCATAGCAGCAGCATGCCTGACGGAACTTATGGTGGTCAACCGATGGGATTTATCATTGAGTCATCACAAAAAAACTTTTATTATTCAGGTGACACTGCGCTTACCTATGATATGAAACTGATTGGAGAATATCGCCAGGTTGATTTCGCCTTCTTATGTATCGGTGATAATTTTACAATGAGTGTGGATAATGCAATTATTGCTTCTGACTTTATAAGGTGTGATAATATAATTGGCATGCATTACGATACGTTTGAACCAATAAAGATTGATAAGGAAGGTGCGATGGAGAGATTTAAGAGGGCGGATAAGGAACTCACATTGATTCCGATTGGAGAGAGTATTGAAATCTAATGAAGAATGAAGAATTAAGAATGAAGAATTAAGAATGAAGAATGAAGAATACAGAATTGAAGAAAAGTAAATCTTGAAATTAAAAAAATCCTAAATCCATAAATAAAGAATGGCAAAGATCATTGCAATAGCAAATCAAAAAGGAGGAGTGGGCAAAACCACCACAGCAATTAACCTTGCAGCAAGTCTTGCTGTGTTGGAATACAAAACATTGCTGGTGGATGCTGATCCGCAGGCAAACGCAACTTCGGGCGTTGGCTTTGATCCGCGCACAGTGAAGACAAGTATCTATGAGTGTATCATTAATGATGTTTCGGCACGTGATATAATTCTTGAAACAAAAACTCCGTATCTCTACCTTCTGCCTTCTCATATTGATTTGGTGGGTGCTGAAATAGAGATGATACAGCTGCCAAGCCGCGAGCACATGATGAAACATGTATTGGATGAAATTTCAGATGATTTTGATTTCATCATTATTGATTGTTCACCATCGCTGGGTTTAATTACTATCAATGCATTGACAGGCGCTCACTCGGTGATTGTGCCGGTGCAGTGTGAATATTTTGCGCTGGAAGGTTTAGGAAAACTATTGAACACGATTAAGATTGTTCAGACCAGATTAAATCCTGATCTAGAAATTGAAGGAATACTTTTAACAATGTATGATATGCGTTTGCGCCTCAGCAACCAGGTGGTGGAAGAAGTGAAAACACATTTCCAGGACATGGTATTTGATACGATTATTCAACGTAACACTAAACTTGGAGAAGCACCCAGCTTTGGCGAAACAATTATTATGCACGATGCTACCAGCAAAGGAGCTATTAATTATCTTAACTTAGCTCGTGAGATTTTACAGAATAACGAATTGACTAAAATGAGCGCTTCAGAAAAAGTGCTGACTGAAAAAGTACTTGATAACTTAAGAGTGAGTGAAAATTAATTTGGTAATTTGGTAATTTGGTAATTTGATAATGTGATAATTTGATAATGAAAGTTAGAGTTCAGATTTGAAAAGGAAACTAACTTTAAACTTTGAACTTTAAACTATTAATACTATTGTGATGACTGTTAAACGAAATGCATTGGGCAGAGGGTTAAGTGCATTACTTGAAAATACTCCTTCAGGAGAAACGGATAATCTGAACGGAACAAAAGCATTAGCTGGTTCTGTATCCAACATACTATTGAACCAGATTGAAGCCAATCCTTTTCAACCACGTGTTGATTTTAATGATGCTGCTTTGCGCGAGTTAAGCGAATCCATCAAGCACCAGGGAATTATTCAGCCCATTACAGTGCGTAAAATGGGTCACGACCGTTACCAGATTATTTCAGGCGAACGCAGGGTAAAAGCATCACGACTGGCAGGGATGGAAAATATTCCGGCTTATGTGCGTGTTGCAAATGACCAGGGAATGCTGGAGATGGCACTGGTGGAAAATATTCAGCGTGAAAACCTGAACGCATTGGAAATCGCTATCAGCTATCATCGATTGATGGAAGAGTGCAGTATCTCACAGGAAGAATTAGCAGATAAAGTGGGAAAGGATCGCACCACAGTTACTAATTATTTACGCTTATTAAAACTTCCTCCACAAATTCAAACCGCAGTGCGTGATGGAAAAATTACCATGGGACATGCACGTGCCATCATCAATGTGAATGATGTTGGTTTACAGCTGAAAATTTTCAACGATATAATTCAAAATGAATTAAGCGTTCGCAAAGTAGAAGATCTTGTGCGTGAAACCGCAAGAAATAAATCCGGAAAATCTTCTTCTGATAAAAATTCATCCGACAAGAATATAGAACTGAAAAAAATTGAAGAACGGTTAACGAGCAAATACGAAACAAGGGTTGACATTAAACACAAGGCTAACGGAAGTGGTCAATTGGTGTTCACTTATTTTAGCACAGATGATCTGAACAGGATTATTGAGCTTTTGGATTTTGATTAATCAATATGTTTTTGCGAATTGCATGTTGCATTTTTTTTGCGGGTTTATTTTTTAACAAATCAGATGCACAACAAATATCTTCTGATACATTAGTACAAAACACTTCACCCAACGAGAAAGTAGTTGATTCATTAACGCTTCAACATTCTCCGCGAAAAGCAACTATTTACTCCGCATTGTTACCTGGCTTAGGACAGGTGTACAATAAAAAATACTGGAAAGTTCCTGTCCTTTATGGAGGATTCGCTTTAACAGGGTTTTTTATTCAATACAATAATCAACGATTTCATAAATACAATGATGAATTAATTGCGCGGAAGAATAATGATACAGCATCCTTAAATCCTACACTGGTGAGGTTAGATGATGATGCAATTAAATCTGCAAGTGATGATTTCAGACGTTACCGTGATTTAAATGTGATCATTACAGCATTGATTTATGTTTTAAATATTGTGGATGCACATGTGGATGCACATTTGTTTTATTTTAATGTGGATGATAATTTAAGTTTGAGAGTTACACCACAATTGCAACGGTTACAGAATGAAGCAATAGTGCCTAATTTGAGTTTGAAGTTTAATTTTTGAAAACATGAAAATTGCTCTAATCGGTTATGGTAAAATGGGCAAAGAGATAGAGCTCTCTGCTCTTACTAATGGTCATGAAATTGTTTTGAAGGCTGATCATAATTCAAAAATTACTTCTGCAGATTTAGAACAAGCAGATGTTGCCATTGAATTTACACAACCCGGTGCAGCAGTAAAAAATATTCAACTTTGCTTTGAGGCAAATGTTCCTGTTGTGGTTGGAACTACTGGCTGGTATGATGATCTTGAAAAAATAAGAGAAGAATGCAAATCAAAAAATCAATCGTTATTATATGCAAGTAATTTCAGCATTGGTGTCAATATTTTTCTTGAACTCAATCGCAAGCTCGCAAAAATGATGAATGATTATAAAGAATATGAAGTGGACATTGAAGAAGTACATCACCTGCAGAAGTTAGACAAGCCAAGTGGAACCGCAATATCTCTTGCCAATGATTTAGTGAACGAATTAGATTCAAAAACTTCGGGGCAGCTGGATGAAGAAGATAATTATCCAAAAGAAAAATTGTTGATCCGTTCCTATCGCGAAGATGCAATTCCAGGTATTCATTCGGTGGCTTATCGTTCCACCAATGATGTGATAGAAATAAAACATGTTGCACAAAACCGTAAAGGGTTTGCAATGGGTGCATTGCTCGCAGCTGAATGGCTGGTGGGTAAAAAAGGTGTTTTTACCATGAAGGATGTTCTTTTTCAACAATAGAAAGCAACAAAAAAAGAGGTTCAAGGTTTAAAGATCAAAGTTCAAGGTTATTAAAACATTGAACATTAAACTTTGAACATTAAACATTCTTACTTTCGTGCCCCTTAATTATAATATATGAATTGGAAATTCTGGCAAAGCAGCGGACGCAAAAGCAAAACACGCGAATGGATTGATGCAATCGTTTTCGCGGTTATAGCTGCTACTATCATACGCACATTTTTTATTGAAGCATTCACAATACCTACTCCGTCCATGGAGAAAACACTGATGGTAGGTGATTTTCTTTTTGTAAGTAAAATAAATTATGGAGCACGAACACCGATGACACCGTTATCATTTCCGTTTGTGCACCAAGAAATGCCGATCATAGGTGGCAAATCATATTCAGAAGCGCTCAAACTTCCTTATTACCGTTTGCCGGGATTCAGTCATGTAAAGAATAATGACATAGTGGTTTTTAATTATCCGATGGAAGATGATCGTCCTGTGGATAAGATGACGCATTATATCAAGCGCTGTATTTGTATTCCGGGTGATACCATAAAAATTATTGATCGCGAAGTGTATATCAATGGCAAAAAAAACATGCCGCCAAAGAAGAGTCAATATGTGTATGATATTGTAACCAATGGCAATGATATCAACGAACGTACATTAAGAAAAATGGATATTACAGATGGAGGTCCTACCTATAATCCGGGTGAGTATCGCTATTGCTTAACGCAGGAAAATGCAAACCTGTTAAAATCATTTCCGAATATAAAAGCAATCTCCGTTATGAATGTTCCTAAAGCAACGTATGATGAAAATATTTTTCCGCATGATGGCACCATACCATGGAACGTTGACAATTTCGGTCCGTTATATGTGCCTAAAAAAGGAGCAACCATTCAACTCACACCACATAACATGAGTATTTATCGCAGGTCAATTGAAAAATATGAAGGTAATAAATTAGAAGAACGTGATGGAAAAATATTCATCAACGATAAAGAAACAACCTCCTACACTTTTAAAATGGATTATTATTTTATGATGGGTGATAACCGTCATAACTCTGCTGATTCGCGTTTCTGGGGATTTGTACCCGAAGATCATATTGTAGGAAAAGCAGTTTTTATATGGATGTCGTGGAATACCAACGGAACATTCTTTGACAAAATACGCTGGGGACGTTTGTTTAATATTATTCACTGGAATAATGATTAGTCGATGAATTAAAATTTAAATTTGTATAGTGCAAAAGCTCATTATTAAATCTACTGACAGCGATAAAATCCAACTGATTATTAATTTAGCAAGTGAACTAAATATAGAAATACAAGCTGATCAATCAACGATTGCTAATAAACAGGTGGAGGCAGAAGAACCCACTGAACCATACAAAAAAAATTTCAGCAACATGAAAAATGCATTTTTTGTTCAGGCTTCTTCAACTCAAAAAATGGATTTATTTTTTAAAATGGCATCCGCATTGGGTATCCATCTTTTTCCGATCAATAATAACCAGCTTGAAGACACCCTATTAGCCCAACGCTCATTAAGCGCTGAATGGAATGCTCCGGAAAATGAGCACTGGGATGAATTCCTGAGAACTCATAAAATTCAGTAGTTCATTGTTTAAGCAAGGTGATATTGTGGCTGTTGATTTTCCATTTACTGATGGAGATGATAAAAAGATTCGACCGGCATTAATAATTTCGAATGCTCATGTAGAACATTCAGGAGATGTAATTATTCTAATGATTACAAGCAGCACCTCTCATCCTAACTTACTGATTGAAATAGATAATGCACTTCTTACACATCCTTTACCAAAGAAAAGTTATTTCAAATGCCATAGAGTCCATGCGCTGCATTCATCATTGATTCAACATAAAGTTAGTGTTGCCATGCCCGAACTAATTGATAAAGTTCGGGAAAAAATAATTTTTCTGATATCTTAAAATACATTGTGAGTATTAACACTCCTGTTTTTTGTACTTCTTATTTTCCATCCATTGAATATCTGCAATGCTGTTTACAATTTGAAGAAATTCTAATTGAACATCACGAATATTACCGAAAACAAACATTACGTAACCGTTGTTTTATTCTATCTCCAAACGGAGTGCAATGTTTAACTATTCCTGTTCAGCATAACAGTGGTAAAAAAATTCTGATAAAGGATGTAAAGATCAGTTATGATGAGCACTGGCAAAGGCAACATTGGAGATCTTTAGAAGCTGCTTATAACCGTTCCGCTTTTTTTGAATTTTATAAAGATGAATTAGAAATCATCTTATTGAAAGAAAATAAATTTCTGGTTGACCTCAATGAAAAATTATTATTGTGGATGATGCAAAAGCTGAGGTATCAACTCTCAATTAATCACACCACATCCTTTATCGAAGAAAATTCATTTCAATATTTCTCGGATAAAAAAAATAAGTTTTTAATTAATACAACAAAAGAACTAAAACCATATCCACAGGTATTTGCATCTAAATTTGGTTTTGTTCAAAACCTTAGTGCAATAGATTTAATTTTTAATTCAGGAAATGCAGGCAAGGATTTTATTGTCTTATCATAATCAAAAGTTGTTTGTTGTGATATGCTGTAACAAGTTCAGCATGACGTGCTCCTAATTAATTTTACTTTTTAAAGAAGCTAAAAGCTACAATTCCATATTTTCTTTTTTCAGTAAAATATTCAAGTGATGAAAAATCTTTGGATGACTCATGCTCAAACACAAACATTCCGTTTTTGTTTAACAAGTTTTTCTCAAAAATGATTTTATGGAGCTCACTTATAATTTCCAAATCATAGGGAGGATCAGAAAATATTATATCGTAGCTGTTTGAAGTTTCATTTAAAAACTGAATGGCATCTTTTCTCTTTACCTGAGCAATCGAAGTTTTCAGTTTATCAAAAGTCTGCCTAATGAATTCTGCACATCTGTTATTGCTATCCACTGCAATTAAACTTTTACATCCTCTCGAAATAAATTCATAGCTGATGTTTCCGGTTCCTGCAAAAAGATCAAGCACATTGAGTGCAGGAAAATTATAGTTTGAATTTAAAATATTAAACAATCCTGTTTTTGCAAAATCCGTTGTCGGACGAACAGGTAAATCCGAAGGAGCATTAATTATTTTACCTCGGTAGATACCACTTATGATACGCACAACGGCTGGCTGAACAAAGAGTAATAAAAATGTGGGGCAAGCTTATCAAAGCCATAACTGAACTGGTAAATATCAGGACGTGTTGCAAAGCTGATATTACGTATGTATTTGCTGGTGATAAAATATGCAGCCGATGTTTTTTCAATTTCTCCTGCAAATTGCAACGAAACATTCTCGGGATTTAATCCTAATTGCTCGCAGGTAAAAAGAATGTAGTAGATAAAATCTTCACTGGATTGATAACGGAATGAATTAAAGAAAATCAAACGGTTTGCCTCAGTTACAACAATATCGTAATCATGCATTCGCACATTTACCATCACAATCTTTTCCGGGTTATTTTTATTCTGCAGGAGTTGGTTTTCGATTAAAGCGGTGCCGGTAAAAAATAATTTAGCTCCATCAAACCAATCCCCAAGTACAGAGAGAATATTTTCATTTAACGCATAAATAATTTTAGTGTCGGCATATTTAAGCTGATCCGAATAAACAATTTCATCTGTAGCAATGTTGCATGTCATCGCAAGAATATCATGCTCAATTTCCTTTTGATAAAAATGTGCCGGCACAAGGGTAAACTTAAAAGTGTTGGCAGCAATACAAACAGTGCGGTAACTATTTTTTTTCAGCAAAACATCTGTTTCACGAATGGATTGCAATTGCTCCAATTTACTTTCGAGTGTATCAGGGTAAGCAAAACGGTATTCGCTCAATGCAACAAATTTGTTTTTCTCTTTATCAAGCAATGCATAAGCAAAATGATCATTATTGATAGAAATAAAAAGCTGGGTCTGTGGACTCACACCATTAAGCAAAGATTCATCAACAATGCTTACTCTTTTATTTATTTGAACAGTATCAGACATTATGAGTTTAAAGTTTGAAGTTTGAAGTTGATAGACACGAATCATAATCCTATCTTAAGTTTAGCATTTTCAAATTATCAAATTATCAAATTAATTTTCACATTAGCACATTAACTAATCAGCACATTGCTCTCCATCACCCCATCCTTAATATGCAATATCCTGTCACTCATTTGTGCAAGCTCGTTGTTATGCGTTACAATAATAAAGGTCTGGTTAAATTCTTTTCTCAGTTTAAAGAATAATTCGTGCAGTTCCTTTGCATTGTTTGAATCTAAATTGCCGGAAGGTTCATCTGCAAGTATCAAATCAGGATTATTCATCAGCGCCCGTGCAACTGCAACGCGTTGCTGCTCTCCACCACTCAATGCAGAAGGTTTGTGATCTTTTCGAGGTGACATTCCGAGATAATCCAACAATTGTGTTGCACGTTCTGTTGCCTGTTTTCTTGACGTGCCTGCAATGAAAGCAGGAATGCAAACGTTTTCTATGGCAGTGAACTCAGGCAATAACTGGTGAAACTGGAAAATAAAACCTAAATGTTTATTGCGAAATGCTGCAAGCGATTTGCTTTTGAGCGATTGAATGGCAGTGCCACTAATATTGACTGTTCCGCTTTCAGCTTTATCCAATGTGCCGATGATATGAAGCAAAGTGCTTTTGCCAGCACCGCTCGCTCCCACAATTGCAACCACTTCGCCTTTCTCAATATCCAGGTCAATGCCTTTGAGCACCTGCAAAGTGTTGTATGACTTCTTAAGACCACGGACTGAGACATGCATGGGGCAAATATAACAGGTAGAAAAGAATGTAGAATTAAGAATGTAGGGTTAAGAATTAAAGAAATCCTCCTGAAACTGAAATCACTGGCAAGAGGAAATGTAAAACAATTAAAATAAATCGCTGTGTGTTCCCGTTCTTGTAAGTTGAATTTCTTTTTTCTCTGCGTCAATCAGCCAAATCAAAAGCCAATCGTTTTGAATATGGCACTCCCAAAAGTCGGCATAATCGCCTTGAAGCTTATGAGGTTTATATTTTGCAGTAACATTTCCGTTTTCAGCAAGAAGTTCAAAAACTATTTCAATTATGCGCATGTCTAAACCTCTTCTTTTGCACAGTTTGTAATCTTTCTCAAATTGTTTTGTGGTGGAAAGGTTGAACACTTTTTATTTATTTAAAAAAGAAACAAGCGTTTTCGTGCTTGTATGTTTTGTTGTTTTACCTTTTTTTGCGGCTGCCATTGCCTTGCGTGTAGTTGTATTTGGCTGCTGATGTATTTTTACGAAAGGTAAAGTTTTCACATATTCTAAAAATTGTTGTGCCTGTTTCTTATTGGTGTCAATGGATATGTAAGTCATTTCCTTTTTAGTTGTAACAAATGTAAATAATAATAACATTTTACTCCCTTCTTCTTCGCCATGCTTCATTTCTGATTTGCGAAGGATCAATACTGCTGCCAGTAAAAATCTCAGAAAGATCAACAGTTTTAATTGAAGGGTCGGCAGGAATGATGGTTATTCCGTTCAGGGAAATTTGTTTTGCTTTTTTCGCTTTTGAATTTCCTGATAAAATTTTATAATCAAAATACTTTGCAAAGTCCCTCAAAGCTTCAAGGGTTCTTTGGCTTTTATATTTTACAACTATTTCAGGCATTTGATTTAGTTTATACAAAGGTAAAATAAAATGCCTTTGAGCACCTGTAAAGTGTTGTATGACTTCTTAAGACCGCTGACTGAGACATGCATGGGGCAAATATAAGATGTAGAGAGGAATGAAGAATTCAGAATGAACAATGTAGAATTAAAAAAACATTATAAAAACGGATAGGGAATTAAGTTATAATAATTTTTCCCTCTCTCACCTTTTGCATAAACAACTTCTTTTGGTCTAAAGTCATCCCTTCCATTCTCATTGCTAATTTTTCTTTGATTGCGCGGAAGAATGAGACAGTGTCGAAGGATTTTTCTGTTTTAGTTTTATTCATGGGATGATGTTAATTTTTGGAATGAATGAGCGTTTCAGGGTTCATATTTTAAAAATTCCAATGGTGTGCGAATGTCAATTACCTGATAACCAAATTTAAGATTAATTGAATTAAACTGCTTTATTTTATCAAAATTAACAATGTGTTTGAAATTCCAGCTTACTAAGCAATCGAGCCTGTTAATGGATGCAAAAGCTATGTGATAAGCATCGTTTTCACTCGCCTTGCCTAATGCTTTTTCTGAAATGTATGACTGAGCCAGTTGCTCAACTTCATCATCAATTTCCAAATAACGCAAACAATCCTTAGGAATAAGATTTTTAACTTTCCGAACGTTGGCAGGTGCTAATATCAATTCGGTTTCATTGACTTCTGAGAAATAAATCAAAAAATCTTTGGCAATAATCCGGTCAAAAAACTTCCTTGTAGCCTCTTTGAATTCATCATCGAACAAACCGCCTATAACTTAAGTGTCTATGTAAATTCTTTGTTTCATTAGTAAAAACAAAAATAACAAAAAGAAACAGGGTTTGTTTTATTAGCCCGGGATTGAAAATTTAATCCACGAGTTTGAGCACGGAGTTTTTTGTTTTACTTTGTGTTGTTAGTGGTTGGTGGCACTTCGCTTAAACACCAACCACACGTGAAAAATTGAATGTGTGTATGAAGTTTTTCGAAGATTATTTTTGTTTAGATTTGAAACTCTTATCAAGTGGTTACTACCAACCCCTCATAAAAATTTTATGAAGCACTACTATTATTCTGAGAATGACCAGCAATTAGGACCGTTCACATTTGATGAATTG
>JANLUX010000237.1:0-6082 GCA_031363705.1 Bacteroidota bacterium | reverse complement strand
ACTGTTGACTGTTGACTGTTGACTGTTGACTGTTGACTGTTGACTCCCTACTGCTCCTGCAACTGGCTCCTGCCGACTCCCTTCACCTCGATCCTCCGTAAGGAAACACTTTCTTCAGGTAATCCAGTTTTCCTTCACCAGTCCCACCGGGAAAAACGCCATGACTTACATTACGTATGTCTTCAATAGAATAAAATGCCTGCGGATGTTTTTCATTAATGATTGCACGTACCAGTGGGAGGTCTTTTCTTTTCAAAACAGTCAGAATTATTTTAACAGGTCCCTTGCTTCCCTGCGCATCCATTATCGTAGTTCCAAAATTTGCTTTCCGCAATGACTGAACTAACTCTTCACTGTCATGATGAGTGATAATACGCATCACCTGTAATCCAAGTGCGAGCCGTTCTTCAATTTTAATTCCCACAAAAATCCCTGTTGAATAACCTCCTGCGTAAGCAATAAAACAAAGCGGGTTATGCAGATTTTTCATGATCTGGCTGATGGCAAGCAACCATATCAGCACTTCAAAAAATCCGAGAAAGGGTACAATGTACTTGATGGATTTGGAAAGAAAAATATTCCGCAGCGTTGCAAGTGTAACATCACTCATACGTGCAAGAAAAATAAGCAGGGGCAATATCCCCCAGTTAAATAAATCTGAATTTAAAAATTCGTTACTAAACATATTCATTTATTAATTCATTAACTAAAACCGGCACACCCTCACCTGCTTTTTTCTGTAACACATGCAGATTATCAATTCCTGAAATTAAATGTGCCTTTGGATCTATTAAATATTTTATTGAGTCTTCAGATGCAAACTGTACCAAACTTGCAGCCGGATAAACCTCGAGCGAAGTTCCGATCACCAATAAAATATCTGCATTCTGTGTGTGCATTATTGCTTCTTCCATTGCAGGTACCATTTCTCCAAACCATACAATATGCGGACGAAGCTGACTACCTTTTTCACACTTGTCACCCATATTCAATTCTTCTCCTTCTATTTTATAAACTAAGTTTGGTGAAAGCGTACTTCTCGACTTACGAATTTCTCCATGCAAATGCAGCACACGTTTTGAACCAGCACGTTCATGCAGATCATCTATATTTTGTGTGATAACCTGAACCTGGAAATATTTTTCAAGTTGTGCAATTGCTTTGTGCGCATCGTTTGGTTCAGCCTTTAATACCTGCTTCCTACGCTGATTATAAAAATCCAAAACTAAAACAGGATCTTTAAGCCATGCTTCCGGTGTAGCAACATCTTCAATTCTGTATTGCTCCCATAATCCACCACTATCACGAAACGTATTGATTCCACTTTCAGCACTTACACCGGCACCGGTAAAAACAACTACATTTTTCATCACGCTGCAAAATTGAAAAATTTAATTCTCGAAAAGACCAAGTGATGAAATCATTTTAAACAATTTCATTGTGAAAATGTTTGTTGGTTTTCATTAATGCGATTTATAAGGCGTAACATTTAGCTTTAATTGAAATATTTACTCCAAAATAATTTTAATTGTTGCTCCTTTTATTCCTTGGGAATTTGATATTGAAAGCAAGTATGCTCCTGATGAAATTATTTTATCAAAATGCATTTGCTCTTGATGCGTTCCTTTTTGTTGTGATTGATCTTTAAAAAATGTTTGCAGTATTCTTCCATTAATATCCAATAGAGAAATGGTTAGTTTTTCATTTTCATTAAGTGTGTATTGAATAGTGATTGCATCCTTAACTGGATTTGGATAAATTAATACGGGTGAATCTGTAACAGAAAAATCAATGATGCCTGTTTGAATATCGTTGTTATATCGAAGCACTGCAACATCAACATCAGAACCAAATTGTGCAGTTCCTGCCAATAAAATTTTTCCATCATTCTGCAATGTCATTGCATACGATTCATCATAGATATTATTGATAGTAGTAATAACTATCCCATTGCTGCCAAAGGTATTGTCAATGTTACCATTGCTATCAAGCCTCATTAATACAATATTGTCAGAGACACCCAAAAAATTTATTCCTGATAACAATATTTTTCCATCGGATTGTAATGTCATTGAGGTTAAATAATTATCAGTATTTAATATATCGAATGTTGCAATTCCATTACTGCTAAAGCTACTATCAATAGAGCCATTATTATTAACACGCACAATCGCAAAATCCTTATTAGCGGTGTTTGTAAAATATCCTGCTAATAAGATTTTTCCATCCGTTTGTATTGCCATTGCACGAGCTTCATCTTCCTGGCTATTTTCATCAATATCTAGTATTTTTTTTCCATCAAAATCAAAAGTGAAATCCAACGCTCCGCTTGTATCATACCTCGCTAAAGCAAAATCATGACCTGTAATACTATTAATCGTAGTTCCGCCCGCTACAATTTTTCTGTCTGTTTGTAAAGCAACAGTATAAGCCCAGTCACCACCTCCGGTAAAATTTGTAGCAACCATTCCATCAAAATCAAAGGTGGTATCGAGACTACCATCAAGATTATATCTCACCAGGTCAAAATCAAATGTTCCGCCTGCAATAATAATTTTTCCATCCGTTTGTTGCGTAAGGGCCTGTCCAATTCCACCTGCGTTTGTTATCACCATTCCGGTTAAGTTAAAAGTAGTATCTAAACTTCCATCTATATTATATCTTGACGTTGCAAACTTGTAGCCGCCTGCATTTACATATCCGGCAGCTACAATTTTTCCATCTGTTTGTACTATTACACCATTTGCTCCATCAAAACTATTTCCAAAATTGGTAAACACTTTACCATTAAAACCAAAAGTGGTGTCCATCGAACCATCAGTTAAATAACGGGAAAGTATAAACTGATGATTATTAGCAGATATTAATCCTTGTCCAGCTACTACAATTCTTCCATCACTTTGTATTGCAATTGCAGTTCCGTAATCACTAATAGATCCAAAGTTTGTAGTTACAATACCATCATTACTAAAAGTAGTATCCAGGGTGCCTGCCTGTGCATTTGTTTTTTTTGAAATAATTGTTGATAAAATAAAAATAAATAGAAAGGAAAGTTTTTTCATAATAGAATCTGTTAGAATTGAACTCATAAATTATTTGTTAAAGATATGGAGAAATGAAAGCAAGAATTGAACAGTCAATGTGATCAATGTAAGATTGTGGCAAAAAAAGAAGTGCACTATTCACAATGAATAGAATTAACAAAAACAAACTTATTATCCCATTCACTCTTTCAATTCTACCATTCAAAACGCATTGGTAAGATTTCTGTAATATATACTTGATACACGGTAAGATTATATGTTTGGCTTGTTATTTGAAATTGATTGAACAAATGTTCAGTACCATGAAAACGAAGCAAAACAAAATTTACATTACCTTGCCGATTGCATTGATGGCTATCATAATTGCTGCGGCAGAGAACAAAGTAAAGTCGAGGTATCAAAACGCTGCTGAAAAAATTGCGAGGTACTACAACCGTCTGAGTATCGGGTCATCGGTTATTATCTGTAATAAACTAGATGCAGAAGTGATTACACCCAAAAGATGGAAACGCTTATTTAAGTTTGTTCAGAACAAGTTGGGGAATATACGGTCGTATAAAATGGAACAATTCAATAATCAAACAACCATCTATAAATTGGATTGTGCAAAAGGTTCTTTTAAAATGATATTGGTTGAAGGAAACGAAGAGCCAATTAGCGCAATTGAATTCAGCAAAGAAGAAACATTGGCATTGAATAACGCTGCCTGATTTTTTACAGGTGGAGATAAAATTTCTTAATCCTTATTCTTCCAGTTCTTATAAACATCCTGCTGCTTTGGCCGGTTAGGAGGAATTTCTCTCAATGGTTCACAAGGTTTTAATGTTGCATAAAGCTCAGCAGGTAATTGCTGATAAAGTTGTGTTCCTTTGGTTTTCCACTCAATCATTTCATCCGTTACATCTTTAATAATTTTTGCAGGATTACCCACCACAATTTTTCGTTCAGGTATTATCATCCCTTCGGGTACAAAACACAATGCACCAATGATGCTGTTGTCTCCTACAATCACATTATCCATCACCACGGCATTCATTCCTACTAATACATTTTTACCAATGGTGGCTCCATGTATAATTGCACCATGTCCAATATGAGCGCTTTCTTTTAGCAGCACAGTTACTCCCGGAAACATGTGAATGGTACAATTCTCCTGCACGTTGCAACCGTCTTCAATTATAATTTCTCCCCAATCACCTCTCAATGCAGCACCAGGTCCGATGTAAACATTTTTTCCGATGATTACATTTCCGGTAACATTGGCGTTGGGATGAATGAAGGAGGTTTCATGCACTACTGGTTTATATCCGTTAAATTCAAAGGTCATTGTGGGATGTTTGGATTTAGGATTTTTGGATTTATAAAACCACGTCCATGTTCAGAATTTATTTTTTTATTTCTTAATGTTCTTATTGATGCAGAAAATATGGAAACTAACTCATCGGCTTCCTTTAATAAAAGTTGAAGCTCATCTTTATTACATTGAAGATTTACGTCTGTAATCATTTCTAACCAATATAAAGTTTCATCAGCCTCTTCGTCAACTATTTTTAACTTGTTAAAAAAATCTGCATCCGACTTTGCTCTGCAAACAGCTCTGTAATTAGCCGCAACAGAAGATGATGATTTCAAAATTTGATATGCAATTACATCACTTGCTTTTTTCTGCGGGAAAGTATCAACAAGATTAAAAACTCTGACAGCAAAAGCTTTAGTTCTTTTCTTTAATTCTTCTTGAGTCATAATTTAAAAATAAAGTCTTAAACGGTATGATAATAAATCCTTAAATCCTAAATCCATACATCCTAAATCCTTTCAATTACAACGGCATACCCCTGACCCACCCCAATGCACATGGTAACCAATGCATATTTTTTATTTTGTTCATGTAACTCTATAGCTGCTGCATTTAAAATTCTTGCACCACTCATTCCAAGAGGATGACCTATTGCAATTGCTCCGCCATTCGGATTGATTCTGCTATCATCATCTGCCAATCCCCATGAACGAGTGCAGGCTAAACTTTGTGCAGCAAATGCTTCGTTGAGTTCGATGATGTCAATATCATTCCATTTCAAACCAGCTTTTATAATCGCTTTGTTGCTTGCTTCAACAGGACCGATACCCATAATACGTGGCTCCACTCCAACAACTGCTGATGAAACAATTCTTGCTTTTGGTTGAAGCGAATATTTTTTTATAGCATCATCAGAAGCAAATAACAATGCAGCAGCACCATCATTTAATCCGGAAGCATTTCCTGCAGTCACACTTCCATCTTTGCGAAAGCTTGGTTTTAACTTCGCTAAACCCTCTAAAGTTGTTTGGGATTTGATGAATTCGTCTTTATCAAAAATAATTGCATCACCTTTTTTTTGTAGTATATTTACTGCTATAATTTCTTTCGCTAATCTTCCACTTTCCTGTGCTTTAGTTGCTTTCTGCTGACTCCATACGGAAAATTTATCCTGGTCTTCTCTTGAAATTTTATCACGGTCAGCTAAGTTTTCTGCTGTCTCACCCATTGCATCCACACCATATTGTTCTTTCATTTTCGGATTAATAAAACGCCATCCGAAACTTGAATCAAACATTTGTGCATCTCTTCCAAACGGTGTTGATGTCTTGGAAATCACCCATGGACCACGGGTCATGTTCTCTACTCCACCAGCTATCATTAAGTCTGCATCACCAACCATAATTGCACGTGCTGCAGCAATGGAGGCTGATAGACCTGATGCACATAAACGGTTAACGGTTTCTCCCGGTACACTGTAAGGCAAACCTGCAAGCAGCAATGCCATACGTGCAACATTACGATTGTCTTCTCCTGCCTGATTTGCACAACCCAGAATTACATCTCCAATTTCTTTTGGGTCAACAGAAGCATTTCGTTTTAATAATTCTTTTAAAACAATTGCAGCTAAATCATCAGGACGAACAGTTGAAAGTGTTCCCTGGAAATTTCCAATGGCTGTTCTTATTCCATCAATTAAAAAAACATCTTTTATATTTTTCATCTCACTTAATGTATAAAT
>JANLUX010000217.1:0-1711 GCA_031363705.1 Bacteroidota bacterium | reverse complement strand
TTTTCTTCTCCAATTTTTTTGTAGCTCCAGAATCTTGCATTGCTTCTGATGTTTGAATTCTTGTCAAGAGCAATGAGATAAGTTGGCTTTGATTTGTCAACAAGAATCTGAAATTCTTCTTCACTTAAAACAACACTTCCGTTTACAAATATTCCTTTTTGAATAATGGGTCTGATGAAATCTTGAAGTGAGTATTTTTCTACAGTGGCTGCATCAACAATAAAATAGTCGTTAGCTCCTGTTACGATTCCTGCTCTTGAACTGCAATAGTCATCTACTGTTTGAAGTTGTCCTTTTAGTTTTTCCAACAGTTCTATTTCGTCTGTTTCAAGGTGGTGATGTGTCCACTTTGATTCTTTCATTTTTACATTTTGTGCAAGTGTAAATTTGCTTTCGGCTAAGTCAGCAAGTTTGTCAATGTTGCAGTAGTAAACTCCTTTGTCCTTTGATTTTTTTTCTCCGATTAAAAGCAAAGTGTCTTGTCCTTTACAATCTTTGAAAAGCAGTTCATTGAAAGTGAAAATTTCAACTCTCTCAAATTCTTTGAGAATTAGTTCTCTCAACTCTGCAGCAAATTTTACCTGAAGTAATTCTGACGGAAGAACGAAAGCTAAAATTCCGTTATTGTCTGTGAACTCAATGCACCGCACTAAAAATGAAGTCCAAATATTTTTCGGTCTGTTGTCTGCAAGGTTTGCGTTTTGATGAATCGTCTTGCAGTTGTCAACCTGCTGTTTCTTTAAGAGATTATTTTTTATGTAAGGCGGATTTCCTAAAACAAGAGAAAATTTTTGTTTGTTGTTCAGTTGAAATTCTAAAAAGTCAGTATGAATTGCAGTGAATGTTTTTGCTTTAATCTCCTTGGTAATTTTATTGAGTTCTCTTTTGCTTTTCTCAATAGCAACTACCTTTTGAATTTTCTTAGAAAATGTTTCGTGATTAAAAATTGTCTTTATAAAAATACCGTCACCTGCACTTGGCTCTAAAACAGAAATGGAAGTTTTATCTTTCAGTTTATCTGAAAGATAGTTAACTAAAAACTCTGCAAGAGTTTTCGGTGTGTAAAATGAGCCAGAGAGTTTTTTGTTAAGCATTGTATAATTCGTTTATGTTGTCAACAACTTCTAAACGTAATAGCTTAATTTCATTAAGTTCTTGCTTCAATGCAGCATCTGTTGTTTTCTTGATTATTGTTTCAAGAATTATTTCTTGTTCAAGTATTTTTTCAAATTTCCAATTCAATGTATGAATAGGCAAGTCAAATTGTAATTCTCTGTGAATGTAAATGCCAATTGGATGACTGTTGTGAACAACAATACTTCCATCTATACCTCTACGGAAAACGTTTGCATATAATTTTTGAGTAGGTTTTATGAAACCACTAACACCATCGTTTGCTTCATTCGCAACTCCTGTTGGCCACTTGTTTGATTTTGCTCCATTGCAAAAAGGACAAGCATAAATTAAATTGGAATATTTGTTTGGCTGAATAGTATGTGTCCAACCATTTGGTGTTTGCGGAACAAAATGGTCAATCACATAATTTCTAATACGGTTTGTATCTAAATCATTGCAATAGCCACATCGTTTCTTGAAATCAGCACGAAGCGTTTTCTTGTAAGATTTGTAATGCTCACAAACCCTTCTGTTGGCTCTATGCTTAGGAGTGTCTTGTCTAAAAGGGTGCATTACTTTTTCTTTGATATTTTTT
>JANLUX010000201.1:0-1528 GCA_031363705.1 Bacteroidota bacterium | reverse complement strand
TAATTCCACCACAATTATCTGTAACAGTTGGAGGAGTTAATAAAGTTGTACCTGAACATTGCCCAGGTGTATTATTAATAGTAACATTAGGAGCACAAGTAATTGTTGGTGCTTGATTATCTACAACTGTTACTGTAAATGAACAAACAGAATTTCCTATAGCATTTGTAGCAGTGGCAGTTACAGTTGTTGTACCTATTGGGAAGAAACTACCTGAAGAATGACTATACGTTATAGTAGATGCAGGATTGCCAATATTTTCTGTTGCTATAAAACTAACATTTGCACCACACTGACCAGTTGCATTTCCTACACTAATATTAGCAGGACAATTGATTGATGGTGCAACTCCTGTAACAGTTAAAGTGCCATTTTGAATTGAGGTAACATTGTAATTTGTATAAGTATTTGTAGGAACATTAATTGGGTAATTGCCTGCTGAAGAAGTTATAGTTGCAGTTGTTGATAAAACAATTCCTAAACTAGATTGCGAATCGCCATTTTTTAAACCATTGATTGTTGCTGTTAAAGTAGGATTTACAGTGCCATACAATCTTGATTTATTATCTGCAATTATTGTAATATCAGCTTTACCAATTGTTAGTGTCCCATCATTTAAATTAAAATTGTAATTAAAAGAAGAACCTCCACTTAAACTAATTGGGTAACTGCCAACTGATGAACTTGTAATTGCAGTAGTACTAATTGAAGGTGCTGTAATTGAACTAGCATTATCTCCATTTACAAAGCCTGAATATGAGATTGTTAATGGTGGATTTACATCGCCATAAATTTTTGATTTATCATCTGCGGTAGCTGATAAACTAGCTTTACCAATTGTTAAAGTTCCATCTACATAACTTATTGTGTAGTTAGATGGTCTAGCTGAATCAGAAACCACATCATATTCATTACCTAAAAATCCAGTTAAGAAATCTGGAGCTGGTGGAGCTATTAATTGTAAACTTGGAGTAATGGAGTATGAACCTGCTGAAAGAGTTGTGTTTGTTACATCAACGCCTGAAGCATTTTTAATTATATAACTTGGTGTACCTGTTATTACATTTCCAACACTATCAGAATTTTTAAATCCAGTTATAGTATGTTTATAATTGGTAGTATTGCCATAAGTAGAACTTGTATCTTGAGCTTTAACTGTTAATACTGCAGGAGTAATATTTAAAATTCCAGTTTCATAAGTTATCTCAAAATTTTCTGCCATTAATGCTGCAGGAATAATGAAATGCTGACCAACAGTTGTACCTGTAATCATACTAATGGCCTTAAAGGCTTCAATTGGATCCTGTGTTAAACTAGTATCTCTAACAAAATCTACATCAGTTTGATCTAAAATTACTGCTACTTTTTTATTGCTAGAATCTGTATTTGAAGCAACTGTATTAGAATTTACAATAGCTCTACTATTTACAATGGCTCTTGAATTTACTATAGCTCTAGAATTAGCTAATGGTACACCACTATAAATATCATATCCTCCACTATTTACTATAGCTCTTGAATTTACAAT
>JANLUX010000151.1:0-1982 GCA_031363705.1 Bacteroidota bacterium | reverse complement strand
GGAGGAAAATTGGTTGACAGGTTTTGCACCATGTGGTTCCAGTTCAATGTTACTGTATTACCGACAAGCGTTGCATTGAGATCAATGGTTTGAAGTGTATCGGAAGATTTTGAAAGTGTATTACTGTCGCATCCGCACTTTGTAAGCATGTAGTAGAAATAAGATTGCTGCTGGGCATCAATCAGATTATCAGTATAAAATGGCTGGTTATAATTTAATACACTGTCAATTAAAGTGTAAGGTCCGTTGCGGTTAGCAGCACGGTAAATCTCATAACTGTAAAAGCTACCAAAGGAATCAATAGGCCACGGTTCTAACCAACTTAAAGTAACATCACCGGCTGAATCAACCGAGGCACACCGGAAATCAGGGGGATCTATGGTATCGGGTTCGGTAACCACTACCTGGAAGCTATAATAATTAATGCCGGGTGCGGGGCATGCCTGATCCCACGCTTTAATTACGAATGGATATAGATTTGAAAATGTTGCACATGAACCGGCAGCCGTGCCCGCCTGACCCCCACCTCGATGAGCACAAGTGGTAACCCAGGTAAATGTAAATTGTTTGCCCAGTTGCCAGGGTCCAGAAGGAACGGGTAAATTCAGATAAGCACAAGGAGGACGATCGCAATTGGTATAAGGGGGAGTGGATAAAGAATCGAATGCAGAACCATAAGCATTAAACCAAAAATTTTGTGGGGTGGTACAAGTAGGTAATACAAATTCAAAATCTGAAACTGATAAGGTAAATTGTACGGTATCTCCGGCAGTAACTGTATCAATGAAAGAGGTGTAAAGACCGGTAACGGGATCCTGAAAAGGTGCAGGAGAAATAACGGGAGGATTGTTTTGAGTGGTTAAGATTGCATTGCAAGCTCCGGAGCATCCACTTGCTGATAAGCTAATCTGAATTTCCCGAAATATTGAAGCAATTTTTACGCCACATCGCCAGGAGTCAACACGGGTAACCATTGAATTGTTAGATTGAATAGTTCCCGGAGGTGGAAATATATGGAACTCACCTGTACTTGCATTCATTGTTGGATTTCCTGGCATTGGATTGTTAACCGAAAATCCTGGTACAAAGGCTACATTATTTCCCAAAGTACCAGTTAGCGGAAAGTCAAATTGATAACTTAATGAATCATAGTCATCATCAATGGTAACTGGATTATAAGTAAAAGGATAACCGATACAAATAAATGCAGTGGGAGCAATAACAAAACGAGGAGAATTATCAAAACATGGGTTGGCATTACCAAGGGGAGGGAAAGCATACATTATTGACCGCAAAACCATTTGATCATTTCCGGCTGGGATGGTATTGTCAATTGTATTTCTGCAACATTCCTGATCCCAATAAAAAACCCATCCTGCTGGCGGTGGTGCACTATTTGGCAGAGTGATAGGATTAGACTTAAAAAGAAACTCTTCAGTGGCACCATTAAAACCGTTAGGATTAACACAAGTATTTCCACAACCAGTAGGAGTTAAATCATTATCTGCAATCAGATTCATGGCAATGGTTGGAATCCCTGGCACTGTAGTTTTCATTCCTTGTGGCAAGCTCAAAGGAATTCCATTGCAATCCCGATAGAGTTTCATATAAAAAATATACTGCCCGTTACTCTGACAAACCCAGGTAATCTCACCACCTTTAACGTGACTTGCCTGCACGGTTTGATGCAGGCACAATGATAATGCAAGGATTAATAGTAGTAATAATCGCTTCATTTTGTGATTCAGTTTTAGATGTTTCAAACTTACAAAAAAATATGATTGTTTGTTATGTGTATAATAACAATACATTTAACATCTATGACGTAATTTTTAACCAAAAGGTTGTCGGAGAAAAAATGAAAATGATTGTGGTAATTACCCGGCTAAATCTTTTTCCCCGCAGTAACCTGAGTCATACCGGAAATAGAAAGATATCTGGATGCCAGTTGCTTTAAATCTTCAGATGAAATTGTCTTTATG
>JANLUX010000141.1:0-3189 GCA_031363705.1 Bacteroidota bacterium | reverse complement strand
AAAATCCGCGACCTCCATCGCGGATTTTTTCAACTCATAACTCTTCCGATCACTCGGAATCAAAACTCACAACTCCTTTCTCTTGTTGATTTTTACTTGTTTACTTTTGCTTTTCATTAATGCAGATTTATGCAGGATATTAAAATAATCAGAGAACCATTGCCTGTAGAAGTGCTGAAAAAAATGGCAGAAGGTCAGTTTACAGACATGATTAAAGCAGTGGTGGATATTGAAAAGGAAATAATAGCAGTTGGCGGAAGCTTGCATGCTGATGAAGAAAAAGAACTTTTAAGTAATGGCTCCATGCAGCAAAATTTATGGGGCTATAATATTTACTTTGAAGTGGAAGAACAAGACAGAATAGAATTCGATTCAATGATAAATATCAGACCAACACAAGGCAACAAGTCAAGGGATATTGAAGATTTAACAATCAGGGAAAAAATTATTGCAATTACAAACCGGTTAATTATTTTTTAATGAGCTATCAGCATGCATCCCTGGCAGAGGGGCAATGGTTTAAACTTTCGTTTTACGAACAAATGGGAAACATAGGCAGTGAAGTGGGAAGGGCAAGAAAATGGCAGCACAAAAATATTAAGCTTTTTGAGAGCAGTTTTTTCCGTGCTATGGAATTGTTGTCATTAACGATTGATGATAAACGCTGGAACTCACGTTTAAGCGAATTGTGCCGTGTAAAAGAAGTGTTAGGAGATGCTTACTATGGTGGAGCGTTATATAACAGCGATTTTCAATCACTCGAAAAATATTTTTACCACTTTGCTTTGGCAGCAAGAAATATTCAGACTGCTTTAAAGTCGGACTGAACCATTTTCCCACAAAAACAATTCTTGAACTCCAATCGCGGATTTTTTCAATTCTTAATTCTGCATACCTTAAACTTTAATCACAACCCTTACTTTCTTATTTCAGTATTCGCAGTGTCTCCTTTTTAGGGACACTGCGCTAATTCACTCCAATAACAAAAAAAATCCGCGACCTCCATCGTGGATTTTCCTTTCTACTATCTGTTACCTACTATCTACTCCTTTCAATACTTCTTCATTGCACTGTTTTGCCTCTTATTCGCGTAATGAGCAAAAACCGATAATCAAAGTAAAACTTTATCTTAAATTTGCGTAAAAGAAATTATGTCGCAGGAAATAATTATTAAAACTGATAATTCAACGTATGCTGAATTGATCATTTATTTAGCAAAGAAACTGGGATTAAACCTTACTGTAAATATAAAAGGGGCAGACAAAAAGGCTTCCGCTTTAGCAGATCCGGAAAGAATTATTCGCGAAGGAGGTGACATGTCTTATATCCCTGATCCTTCCAAATGGCAAAGTGAAGTGAGAAAGGATAGAAAAATTTTATAAGTGGAATGCAATTAATTGACAGTAATATTCTCATTTATTCTGCCAAACCGGAATATTCCTATTTGCGGAATCTGATTGTGCACGGTAACTATGTTTCGTTGATTTCAAAGGTTGAAGTTTTAGGGTTTCACAAGCTTATTGTAAAAGAGGAGAATTATTTTAAAGCATGTTTTAAAGTTTTATCAAACATTAGTGTGGACGATAATGTGGTTGAAAAGCCATTGAATTAAGGAGAAAAAATAATCTGTCATTAGGTGATTCCATAATAGCCGCTACTGTTTTGCTTTTTAATCTTGAGTTGATTACAAATAATACTTCAGATTTTAATAACGTTAAAGGATTGCAAATTATCAATCCGGTTAAATAATGGTTTCCTGAATTTCTATGCTATTGGTTTTTGTAGCTAAAAAATAAAATAATGTTTGCAATAACAAAGGTTTGTTTTGATAACGAAAGAATTTTTGTTGAGTTAAACGACCATCGTATAATCGGCACACCGATTAACTGGTATCCAAATTTAAGCAAAGGCACTCCTGAACAAATGAAAAATTTTGAATTACGTGGAGATGGCCGGTGGATTCATTGGCCCGATCTTGATGAGGATTTAGATGCAGATGGATTTTTGACTCATACCAAAAACGATCAATACGCAAGTGTAACAAAAAAGTGAAAAATTATTTTTGGGTTTATACTCCGAATTAAATAAGTGAAATATTTTTTCAACAGTCTATTGAGTATGGCATCTTTTCATTCAACGCAAACCTGACATTGGCTATATTTGCACTCGTAAAACAATAGGATTTCTTCAAAATAAAATGACATTAATAAAATCAATTTCAGGTATCCGCGGAACGATCGGAGGCAAGCCGGGCGATGCATTAACCCCTGTGGATATTGTAAAGTTCACTGCTGCTTTCGGCACTTTTATCATTGCAAAAAGCAATCCTGATATGGATCGGGAGAAAAAAACAAAAATTATTGTTGGTCGCGATGCACGCATGTCGGGCAGTATGTTAAACAACATTGTTTCAGGCACATTATGCGGTTTGGGAATTGATGTGATTGATCTCGGATTCAGCACCACACCCACAGTGGAAATGGCTGTTGTTTTTCACAACGCTCAGGGCGGAATAATTCTTACAGCAAGTCATAATCCAAAACAATGGAATGCTTTAAAGCTGCTCAATAACAAAGGCGAATTTATTTCAGGTGCTGAAGGCGAAGAAGTATTGCGAATCGCAGAAAGCGAAGAAGTCCGTTATGCTGATGTAAATCATCTTGGCAAAATAACCAATGATAACACAGCCCTTGCAAAACACTTCGAAGCAATTTTAGCATTGCCATTGGTTGATAAAAAAGCAATTGAAAAAGCAAACTTCAAAATAGTTGTTGATTGTGTTAATTCTACCGGAGGTATTGCAGTTCCCGCTTTATTACGCTCACTCGGAGTAAAAGATATCGTTGAATTGTATTGTGAACCAAACGGACAATTTCCTCACAACCCTGAACCATTGCCTGAAAACTTAGGTGATCTTTCAAAAGAAGTGGTAAAGAAAAAAGCACATGTAGGCATAGCTGTTGATCCTGATGTTGACCGCCTGGCACTGGTGTGTGAAGATGGAGAAATGTTTGGAGAGGAATACACATTGGTAGCAGTTGCGGATTATGTTCTTAAAAATAAAAAGGGAAACAGTGTCTCTAATTTATCATCCACACGTGCCTTGCGTGATGTTACAGAAAAGCATGGTGGTACTTATTCCGCTTCAGCAGTAGGCGAAGTAAACGTGGTGGAGCTGATGAAAGAAAA
>JANLUX010000128.1:0-4373 GCA_031363705.1 Bacteroidota bacterium | reverse complement strand
TTTTTTGCTCTTGCATTGGCATCACGGGTTGCCTGTGCAATCATTTCAATTTTTAATTCGGCAAGCTTGGTATAATAATATTGCGGAGCATTGGAGTAAAACTCCACTCCTGAATTAATTAATTCACTTACCTGGCGCGATATGGTTTCAATTTTATCTACTTCGGGTGATTCTATCTGCACATTCTGCCGAAGCTGGTAACCGGAAAAAACGGAGCTTATCCTGTTGCCGTTATTGTCAAACTGTTCATCAAACTGCTTGTTAATTTCCACAGCTGAAAAAACAATGTTATCCGCTTTTATTCCTTTAGAAACAAGATATCTGCTTATTTGTTCACGATCATTATCCAGGGCTGTGTAAGCTTCTTTTAACACGAGGTTTTTGCGTGTAAACGAACCACTCCACACAATGAGGTCGGAAACAAAATCTTTATTTCCTAAACCCGTAACTGCAATTGTATTATTTGACCTGTTCCGGTTTTTAAATGCGTTTGAAAAAATAATAGCAGTGATTACAACTGCTATTGAAATAATAAGACTGCCGTAATTTGATTTCATTGTTTAGTTAAATTTAGCGATCAGCAAACCTATTTAAATTATCATTCATAATTATTGTTTTCAGGATTGTTAAATTTTTGAAACCTTATTGCGTTTTATGCGTTAAACATTAATAAATGCATTGAAGGCATTAGTGCATCCATTAAAAATTAATTCTCAACAATAATGAAATCCAAAAACGGGCTTACTGAAAAGCAGAAGCAATTGATAAAAAAAATTACTGACAAAACATTCCAATTGAAGCAGGTAAACAGGTCTTATAATTTGAAAGTGAAATAGTAAAATTTTATTTTTTTATTTTCGTTATACCGCTGATACCTGTAATATTGAATTGTTTTTCGCTTAAATGCATTGTAATCATGAAGATTTTGAGAAGAAATTTCCTTAACAGTTTATTAAGTTTTGCAGGCACAGATATTGATTTATCAAAATATTAATTAACAATAAATTTTAAACAAAATGAAACGACCAAGAATAAGAAGAGAGGTGGCACAAACAGGAATTCCGGTAAAGGTATTTTCTACTGATGCTATCCGCACGAAACAGGAAAAAAAATAATTTTAGCTTACTGATTACTCCTCGATAAAGAGCTCAATAGTTTTAATGAGGAGGAAGTAATAATAACAACAGAAGTGCCAGGCTAACCTTAAAGGATTGATTATCAACAATAAGATTTCCTGTAACTAATCTTACTTACCTGTTTAAGAATTTTAAATTCTCCTTTGAATCATAGGATTAATTTTTCTACATTTGCCGTCCCTTTTACAGATAGGGTTAAAAACTAAAATTATCGCATGATAAATCAGTATGAAACCGTAATTATCCTCACTCCGGTATTATTGCAGGAGCAGGTGGATGAGGCGGTTGCAAAATTCAGAAGAATCCTCACCGAAAACGGTGCCGAAATTGTTTATGAAAACAATTGGGGATTACGCAAGCTGGCTTACCCGATCCAGAAAAAAAACACGGGTTTCTATTATTTGTTCGAGTTTAAGGCGGAAGGTACGCTGATCGAGAAACTGGAGGTGGAGTATAAACGGGATGAGCGCATTATGCGTTTCCTGACGCTTTCACTTGATAAGCACGCAATCAGTTACAACGAACGCAAACGCAAAAATGCTGCTATTAAGAAGCAGGAAGAAGCAGTTGCTTAATTTAAAAAAGAACAGAAAATGGCAAACGAAATAAGATTTTTAGCTCCTCCTGCAGTGGAGCAGCAAAAGAAAAAATATTGCAGGTTTAAGAAAATGGGTATCAAGTATATTGATTACAAAGACCCTGTTTTTTTATTGAAATTTGTTAATGAGCAAGGGAAATTGTTTCCACGCAGGTTAACAGGAACTTCGCTGAAGTATCAGCGCAAGGTAGGGCAGGCAGTAAAACGTGCCCGTCATATCGCATTAATGCCTTATGTAGGTGATATGTTGAAATAATATTTTAAAGGAGAAAAGCGACTATGGAAATTATTTTAAAGCAGGACGTAAAGAATGTAGGTTTTACTGATGACGTGGTGAAGGTTCGCAACGGATATGGTTTAAACTTTCTGATACCAAAAGGAATGGCTGTGATTGCCAGCGAAACCAACCGCAAAGTGCATGCTGAAGTAATGAAGCAACGCGGACATAAGATTAATAAGATGAAGATGGATGCTGAACAATTGGCAGCTTCATTGAGCAATGTTACGCTTAATGTTCCTTCAAAAGTAGGTGAGAACGGAAGATTGTTTGGATCTGTTACTTCGCAGAATTTAGTGGATATGCTTAACAAGATGGGTTACCAGATTGACAAAAAGCAAATCACGATGCCTGAAGAACATATTAAAAAGACTGGGTCATACACAGCAGAAGTTAGTCTGCACCGTGACCTGAAAGCAAAAATAAATTTTGAGGTTGTAGAAGGATAATTGTTAATGATGATTTGCAACCCATGAAGGCAGCGTAGCAATATGCTGCCTTCTTTGTTAAGGATACTAATTAACGAATGTGATACGAATGTTACTAATTAACGAATATTGAACTTTAAAACTTTAAACATTAAACTTTAAACTCCCTCAAATGGCAACAACATCAGATGTACACTTAGGCAGTGTGTTAAGATATAATGGTGAACTATACGTAGTAACTGAATGGCAACACCGCACTCCGGGAAATCTTCGTGCATTTTACCAGGGTAAAATGAAAAATATCAAAAACGGAAAGATTGCAGAAAACCGCTTTCGTACAGGAGAAGAGGTAGAGATTGCACGTGTTGAATATAAGATGTTGCAATTTTTATATAAAGATGGTGACATGCTTGTGTTGATGGATAATGAAACCTATGAGCAAATAAATGTACCTGCAGATATGTTTGGTGACGCCAACAAATTTTTAAAAGAAGGAATGGAAGTAAAAGTTTCTTTTGAAGGTGACTTGCCACTGGTTGCTGAGCCACCTGTATTTGTGGAGTTATTAATTACTTATTGCGAACCGGGTGCTAGAGGAGATACTGCAACCAATACTTTGAAACCTGCCACATTGGAAACAGGTGCTGTTGTTAATGTTCCGCTTTTTGTTAATGAAGGAGAAAAAATAAAAGTGGATACCCGTACTTCTCAATATGTGGAGCGTGTTAAATAAATGATGAGTTATTGAGTTGTTAAACAATACACCACAATAAGTTCAACGATGAATAAGATTACAACTTTTATTCATCGTTTTTCATTTAAGCAGGTTAGTATTGCCTTTATTGTTTTGGCAGCATTGCTTGGTGTGCAGCAAATTTTGTTGCATAACATCAATAACTATTTAATGTTCAGCAAACCTTTTTTTAACCTTGTTGAAGGAAAGGATTTGTATGTTGAATACCCGGATTTCTATTTTGATATTTACAAATACAGTCCTGCCTTTGCATTGTTGTTTGCACCATTTTCAATAATGCCTGATGCGATAGGAATTGTTTTATGGAATATTTTAAATGCCGCTGTTTTAGTTTTTGCATTCAAACAATTTTTTAAAGATGACAGGTTGTGCATTTATGCACTGCTGATTGTTTTGCTGGAAGCCATTACATCATTACAAAATCTTCAGAGCAATTGTTTGCTCAGTGGGTTAATCATTCTTACTTATACTAATCTCAGAAAAAAAAATATTCTTTGGGCTGCTCTATGTGTTTCGTTAGCGGCTTACATTAAAATTTATGGAATAGCAGCAATGGCATTTGCCATATTTTTTAAAGAACGTTTTAAGTTCGGATTTGCAAGCTTTTTGTTTTTGGTTTTATTGTTTTTATCACCATTACTTGTTTTAAATTATGATGCGCTGATTTTAAATTATAAAAGCTGGATGAGTATTGTTGGAGTTTCTGCTACAGGATCTCAGATGTCGGTGATGGGAATTTTACATACATGGTTTGGATGGAATGGTTCACATACTGTAGTGCAGTTAACAGGATTTTTACTGGTGATTACTCCGCTTGTACAAATTAATAAATGGAAAGAAAGTTATTTTCAGCAGCTGTATGTTGCATCTATTCTGATGTTTGTTGTATTGTTTAACCAGATGGCTGAATCACCAACGTATATTATTCCTTTAGCAGGAGTTGCAATTTGGTTTTTAAGTTTTCAAAAACCTGCTGCACTGGATATTTGTTTACTTGTTTTTGTTTTATTGTTAACGAGCTTATCAACTACAGATCTGTTTCCAAAATATGTGAGAGAACATTTTATACGACCTTATACATTAAAGGCATTGCCTGTTTTGTTGGTTTGGTTGAGAGTGCAATGGCAGCTTTGGAGAGGTTAAAATTCAGGGTATATAGTTGATGAATTATATTTAATGG
>JANLUX010000073.1:0-14373 GCA_031363705.1 Bacteroidota bacterium | reverse complement strand
CGGCTGATGCGGGTTACTTAACACGTAGGTTGGTGGATGTTGCACAGGATGTAATTATCACTGATGAAGACTGTGGAACATTACGTGGTCTTGCTGAAACTGCTTTAAAGAACCAGGAAGAAATAGTGGAGAGTTTATATGACCGTATTCTTGGACGTGTTTCTTTACATGACATTTATCATCCGCAGACTGCTGAGCTGATTGTGAGATCTGGTGCTGAAATCAATGAATCAATTGCACAGACAATCGAAGATTCACCAATTGAAACAGTTGAAATTCGCACAGTATTAACCTGCGAATCGAAAAAAGGTGTTTGCAGCAAATGCTACGGACGTAATCTTTCCACAGGCAGAATGGTTCAGCGCGGAGAGGCTGTAGGAGTTATTGCAGCACAATCAATCGGTGAACCCGGAACACAGCTTACACTTCGTACATTCCACGTGGGTGGTGTGGCTTCCAAGGGAGCAACAGAGTCGAAGCTGGAAGCTAAGTTTAGCGGTACTCTTGAATTTGAAGAAGTACGTACCATCCGTCATGGAAAGAAAGGTCAGGAAACAGAAGTTGTGATTGGCCGTTCAGGTGAGATCAGGATTATTGATCCGAATACAAAAGCTGTTCTTCAGTCAAACAATATTCCTTATGGAGCGCATTTGTTTGTGAGGGATGGTAGTAAAATTGAAAAAGGAACACTCATCTGTGAGTGGGATCCATATAACGCAGTAATTATTTCAGAGATGTCGGGTAAGATTGCTTACGAGCATATTGAAGAAGGCGTAACCTTTAAAGAAGAAAGCGATGAGCAGACTGGCTTTAAAGAGAAAGTGGTTATTGACAGCCGAGATAAAACAAAGAATCCTGCTATCAAAATTGTTTCCGGTAAAGAAGTGTTGAAAGCTTACAATATTCCTGTAGGTGCTCACATTGTGGTGAATGATGCAGATAAAATTGAAGTAGGAGAAATCCTTGTTAAGATTCCGCGTACGATGGGACGTACCAGTGATATCACCGGTGGTCTTCCACGTGTAACTGAATTATTTGAAGCACGTAATCCATCTAACCCTGCTGTTGTTTCCGAAATTGATGGTGAGGTAAGCTATGGTGGTATCAAACGTGGTAACCGTGAAATCGTGGTTACTACCAGAGATGGCGAGGTTAAAAAATATCTTGTTCCATTGAGCAAGCACATTCTTGTGCAAGATAATGACTTTATCCGTGCTGGTTTCCCATTGTCTGACGGTGCTATCACGCCAAGTGATATCCTGAGCATTAAAGGACCTACCATGGTGCAGGAATATCTTGTGAATGAGATTCAGGAAGTTTACCGTTTGCAGGGTGTGAAAATTAACGACAAGCACTTTGAAACAATCGTTCGCCAGATGATGCGTAAGGTGATCATTGAAGATCCGGGTGACACACGTTTCCTGGAAAGAGAAGCAGTTAACCGCCTTGATTTTATGGAAGAGAATGATTCCATTATTGATAAAAAGGTAGTGGTTGATCCTGGCGACTCTCCGACATTTAAAGCAGGACAGATTATCACACTTCGCAGATTGCGTGATGAGAATTCGCAACTGAAGCGTAAGGACATGAAACTGGTGGATGCACGCGATGCTTTACCAGCAACATCATCTCCGTTGTTACAGGGAATCACACAGGCATCATTGCATACCAAGAGCTGGATTTCGGCTGCTTCCTTCCAGGAAACAACCAAAGTGCTTAACGAGGCTGCAATCAATGGCAAAGTGGATACATTAAGCGGATTGAAAGAAAATGTAATTGTGGGTCACCTGATCCCTGCCGGTACCGGCTTACGTGAGTACGAAAAACTCATCGTTGGTTCGCAGGAGGAGTATGACCTGCTGATGGCAAGTAAGAAAGTAGAAGAAGAAGAAGAAGTATAAATTAATTGAGAGTTGAGAGTTGACAGTGGATAACTGTCAATTGTCAACTGTCAATTGTCAACTGAAAAACATGGATAACAAAGATCAAAATCAGCAACTGAACATCGAGCTTTCTGAAGACATTGCAGAAGGTATGTATAGTAACCTTGCCATCATTACACACAGCAACTCAGAGTTTGTGGTTGACTTTGTGAAGGTGATGCCGGGTGTGCCAAAGGCGAAAGTTAAATCGCGTATTGTGTTAACACCACAACATGCAAAGCGTTTGCTTTCTGCACTGCAGGATAACATCGGCAAGTTTGAAACGGTGCATGGTGTCATCAAACAGACAGAAGGTGTTGGGATACCGATGAACTTCGGGGGACCAACGGCTCAGGCATAAAATAGTTTACAGTTTATTCGTTTACGGTTTACGTTTGCTTTTTACAGGCAATGTAAACCGTAATTTTTTTAGGAGTTTAAAGGAAGCGTTTTTAGCTAAATATAAGTATCTATCGAACGAGTGTATATTGTTAAAAGATATACCGAATCAATCGTTAGTTCATAAGAACTATGGATAAAATATGTGGCGACATTCAGGAGGAAACTATTTAAGAATACCGAAGAAGTTTTTACAGAGGAGGAACTCTTTTAATCTCAACGAATAGCTCCATTTTTCAACCTTTCACTTTCGGGAACTCATAAATAGTTTCCTGCTGAATGACAGAATGATGAATAAATGACAATGAAAGATTTACTCCCTTGCAATCATCAGTTTCTTTACAGAAATTCCTTTAGCGGTGTTAACTTTTATCAGGTATATGCCTGCATTATACGTGCTGCATGATAAGGCATAAGTATTGGGTGCGCTGTTGGTAAAAGCGGCAATGTGTTTTCCGTTTATATCATAAAGACCAATTTTATCAGCAAGCAATGTTTCATTTATTTGAATAGTTACTATATCGTTTACCGGGTTATTGAGGATTGTAATTTGACTGGATGCATCATATTCTTTAACGCCCACATTGGAAACGGTTACCGTGCCTGAAGCAACGGTGCATCCATTGTTGCCGGTAACTACCACGTAATACTGCCCGTTTTGTGTGGGAGTTAATGATTGAAGGGTGTCATTCGCAAGCGGTGATCCATTGAAATACCATTGATAATGTACTGCAGCAGGAGTAACAGTTAATTGACCGGAGAAGTAAAAAAGATTAGCCACCGGTAAATTAAACGGCACCGATGTGTTCCAGGTGGTGCTGGTTAAAGTACCATTCAGATTATTGCCACTTGAGTCAGCAATGATGGTTCCGGTTGCTTCGTTGAAACGCCAGTAACCCACTAATCCGGTTTGAATAGCGGGATCGATATGGTTATTCATGTTTGATTGCAATTCTGATTGTGATAAAGCACGGTTCCAGATACGCACCTCATCAATTTTTCCATTGAAAAAGCGATCCTGCCCGATACCAGTATAAGCAAGGCGTCCGATTTTCAGGTCATAAGCGGAAGAATCCCGGATGGTTCCCTTGAAAGGGGTAGTGCCTGCCAGGTTACCATTGATGTAACATTTAAGTGTGTCACCATCAAAAGTGCCTGCCACATGATACCAGGTGTTTAAGTTCAGGAAGGTGGTGCTGGTAACCTCTTGCCAACTTGTGTAAGCTCCGGCAGTATCAATACCGGCAAAATTAAAAGAGAGTTGCCCGTTAGTGGCGGTGGTTCCTGCGCGCAACACATAACCCTGCTCGCCATACTGCCAGCCATGATGGCAAACTATGGAGTTTCCTGAAGGTGTTGGTCCCACAGTCCATGCAGCGGAATTAATCCATGCTTCGATGGTAATGTGATTGGTGAGTACAAGCAGGGGATTAACCGGAACATTTGCATAAGAGGAAGTTCCGTTAAAAGTTAAGGAGCTGTTGTTAGGCACGCATTGTGACCATGCACTGAAACAACTGGCAAGTGCAATAATAGTAAGCGTAAATATTTTTTTCATAGTGAGGGGTTTGTTTGAAGGGGTATTTTATTTTTTACAAATATAATTCCGGATTAAACTATACGCATATCTTAATTTATTTTAGTTATTCAGGATTTTTATAAAGTCTTTTTGCCAGGCAGATAAGTGAGTGACGAATAATTTTTAGTGAACAATATTTCGTTTGCAACTTTCATAAAATTTTTCATAGTGATGCTTTCAATTCTTTGTGATACCTCATTCAGCGATAAAACTTTTTTAAAATTTAAAAGACTGCGTGCCATGCCAAGCATAAGATTAACTTTATGTTCCTGCGCCATTGTTATCTGACCGATGAGTTGTCTTTTATATTGAGCCAGCTGTCGTTCACTGAGGGGTTGTTTGATTATCTTTTGCAATTCTTTTTCTACCAGTGCAAGAACTTTGTTAAAATTTTTTTCATCAGTAGCAAAATAAATATGAAACAAACCTGAATCGCTGTGCGCATGATATCCGGATTCAATGGAGTAAGTATAGCCATACTTTTCGCGGATGTTTAAATTCAGTTTTGAGTTCATTCCGGGACCTCCGAGTATGTTATTGAGTAATATTAATTCATAACGTAAGTCATGTGTAATACTATAAGCCGGACAGCCCATGATGTGGTGTACCTGGTTGATGGATTTTATAATTGTTTTCTGCGTTGCCTTTAATGGTTTAAATTTTTTTCTCCTTACAATATTCTTCGGAAAAATATTTTTGGAAAAATATTTTTCCGCAACACGCATCACTTTTTCTTTGCCGGCATTTCCACTCACAACAAATACCATCTGGCTTGCCTGGTAGTGTTGTCTTATATAATTAATGATATCATTTCGCCTGAAGTTTTGTACTGATTCAATTGTGCCCAGGATGGGATGACCCATTGAATGCCCTCTGAATACAAAGGTTTCAAAATCATCATAAATCTGTTCATAAGGAGTATCCTCATAAGCATGAATCTCATCAATGATCACATCTTTTTCCTTTTGCAATTCTTTATCAGGAAAGCTGGCATTAAAAGCAATATCCGAGATGAGTTCAGCAGCCCGTTCGAGGTGTTGATTCATTACAGAAGCATGCAGACAGGTTTCTTCTTTGGTGGTGTAAGCATTCAGTTCGCCACCGACAGTTTCAAGATGATTAAGAATATAAAAAGCCTTCCGTTTGCGTGTTCCTTTGAATAATGTATGTTCAATAAAATGAGCAAGCCCTTCTTTTCCTCCGGGTTCATCACGCGTTCCTGCACGAATCATCAAAGCGCAATGCGTTACTTCTCCGGCAGGATTATGATCATATAAAACATGAAGACCGTTCTTTAATTTTTCAACAAAAATTTGATGCATAAGGGGCAAACTTACCTAATCGCAGCGGATAAAATAAGCGTTGATGGATATCTTTATTAGAGGTCGCTTCCTTATAATTCAGAACTGGATTAGAGGGTAAACCATTGACCTGGCTGGCAGATTTTTTTAATAAATCAGGTTGTGCCCGAAGGTCCTTCCATTGTAATACTTAAAGAAGCTGTTAAGTCTTTTAATAAAAAAAAGATTCTTGCTGTTACCGGTAATAGCAAGATTGATCAGCAGCGGTTATTAAATAAAAAGGTAGAAGATTTTAAAAGCTGGGGCAAACATTTTCTTATCTGCTTTAAAGATTTTTTGGTGAGTGTGCATTTCCTGCTCTTTGGTTCTTATCGTATAAATGAACAAAGAGAAATGAAACCGCGATTAAGTTTTAAGTTTAAAAACGGAGAGCTGAATTTGTATTCCTGTGCTATAAAAATTATTGAAGAAGACTTAAATGAAGTGTACGACTGGAGCGCAGATGTAATGAATGAAAACTGGGATGCTACTGCAGCGCGAAAAAAAATAAAAGTAAATCCGGATCTGCTTGTTTGCGATGCCTTGCTCGATCAAAATATTTTTTCCGGTGTGGGAAACATTATAAAAAATGAAGTGCTTTACAGGATACGTGTGCATCCACTGAGCAGGGCAGGAGCATTGCCTCCAAAGAAACTTAAAGTATTGATTGATGAAGCACGAAATTACAGCTTCGATTTTTATAAATGGAAAAAAGAATTTGTATTAAAAAAACACTGGCTTGCACACACTAAAAAATATTGTGTAAGATGTGATATCCCTTTAGTTAAAAAACATCTGGGAAAAACCAACCGCAGAACTTTTTATTGCAGCAATTGTCAGCTGCTGTATGAGTGATTAGTTTAATAATAAGCTCCACTTTTTTTCTAACCAATACTGTGTTTAGAGATGACTTTAGTTTAATCATTTCTTAGCATCCTGTTAAAGATGCTCATACTATTTGTACTTTCACACACTCTCTTTCTTTTATAAATTTAGAATTCAACTTTATCACAAATAAAAAAAACAAAATGAAAACAAAAATTTACTCTCTCAAAAATTTTGCATTAATCAGGATGATTTGCTGCATACTGATACTTCACGGGCTGAATCCTTTAAATACAAACGCACAACAGGATGCCGGAATTCTGGATGCATTAAAGTATAACGAGTTAAAGGAACAGGGAAAGCTTACAGGCAATGAACGCTTTGTACATTATGAATCAAAAAGTAAAAACCCTTTTAAAATAACTTCAACAGTTAACCGTGTTCAAACCGGAGGAAATTGCGACTGCTGGATTGAGCGCGATACGTCATGGCAGGTTGTTCCATTTGTAGGAGTGCTGGCTTTACCACCAGATTACCGGAATGATGATTACTCAAGTGATACAATTGTGCTTCCTTTTTCATTTTGCTTTTATAATAGTCCGGTTAATAATATTTTTATTAATAACAACGGAAACATTTCAATTGGTTCTGCCTTCTCCACTTACACAGCAACACCTTTTCCAAATACGCAATATGAAATGATAGCACCTTTTTGGGCAGATGTGGACACGCGTCATTTGACGAGCGGACTTGTTTATTATAAACTCACACCTCAATATTTAATTGTTCAATGGGATAGTGTAGGTTATTTTAATACGATGGCTGATAAATTGAATACATTTCAATTAGTGATATCAAATGGTACCAATGAAATTATACCACATGGAAACAATATTTCATTTTGTTATAGGGATATGCAATGGACCACCGGAAGTGCATCAGGAGGAACCAATGGTTTTGGAGGCACACCGGCAACGGCAGGAGTAAATAAAGGAGATGGAACAAATTATCTGCAGATGGGATTATTTGATCAGCCGGGCACTGCTTATGACGGACCATTTGGAAGTAATGACGGGATTGATGCATTGGATAATCAATACTTCTATTTTAATGTATGCGATTCAGCTGTAAACATTGCACCAATTATTCATGCTTCAGAAATTTGTGATACAGTCACAATTTATGTAGGCGATTCAGTATTCCTCGATGCAGATTATCTTTCACCTGAGGCAGGACAAATAACCACGATCAGTTATATCACTAATGCACCTTCAGGTGTATCAGTAGTAAGCAATACAAGTGGTAATACAGCCAATATTGTACTTCGTTTTCTTGGGCAGGTAACCAACCTTGGTTATAATGCTGTAGAGTTTACGGGAACTGACAATGGGGTGCCGCCAATGTCTTCCACTTCTGATCTGGTAGTTAATGTTATCAATGTTCCTATAGGTATCGGGGAAAATTCAGTTGAACAGTTTTCCATCTACCCGAATCCTGCCAATGAAAATATTCATGTACGGTTTAATACCTCTGATCTGAAAAATATTTCTGTTACCCTTGCAGATCAGTTAGGAAAAACGGTTTATCACGAGGCAATTGATGAAAGCAATAGCAGGCGCGAACTCATTATTTCATCTGCAAGGCTTTCAAAAGGAATTTATTTTTTAATGGTGAAGGATGATAAACAATCAATAGTAAGAAGAATTGAAGTGATTCATCCGTAAGCAATTTAAAGACATCTTTAAATAGAAAATAAAAAAACCGTGATGGATTTTCATGACGGTTTTTTTGTTTTGTCACAATTTAACATTCACTGTATCTTAAACGCTATTTTTGCAAAGTAACTTTTGAATTTGTGATTGACAGCCTTGTTATCATCCCCACTTACAACGAGAAGGAAAACATTGAGAAGATAATTCGCGCTGTTTTTTCTCTTCCGCAATCTTTTAATATTCTTATTGTAGATGATAATTCCATTGACGGAACCGCCTCCATCGTAAAGTCGTTAATGAATGAATTTCATGACCGTCTATATATTGAAGAACGTGCAGGTAAACTCGGGTTGGGCACTGCGTATATTCATGGTTTTCAGTGGGCACTTCAACGGGATTATCAATATATTTTTGAAATGGATGCTGACTTTTCTCATAATCCGAAAGATTTAATGAGCTTATACAAAGCCTGTCATGATGAAGGTGCTGATGTTAGTATTGGATCGCGTTACATAAGCGGTGTAAATGTGGTTAACTGGCCTATAGGCAGAATCATTATGAGTTATTTCGCTTCCATTTATGTACGTATGATTACAGGCATGCCTATTCACGATACCACTGCAGGTTTTAAATGTTATACACGAAAGGTGCTTGAAACTATTGATCTCAATAAAATAACTTTTACAGGTTATGCTTTTCAGATTGAAATGAAATTTGCAGCATGGAAGCTCGGTTTTAAAGTGGTGGAAGTTCCAATCATTTTTACTGACCGTGTAGAAGGAAAATCAAAAATGAGCAGCAGTATTTTTAAAGAAGCCATTTTTGGTGTAATAGGGATGAAAATAAAAAGCTGGTCGTCTCATTACAGAAAAGAATAGTTTACCACCATTATTCAAAAAGGCAAGAGCCACGTTTTTTATACATGACTCTTAAATAAAATTTAATCTATAAATTTTTACTCGATCGGATAATAGATATCTGTCTGCCATTTAGCAGTATCCTTCTCTGTTATTGGATCAGTAATATAAACTTCCCACGGACGACCCGCCATCTTTTTATTATTCGCTTGTATCCACTCATAAATAGCAGCATGTGCTTTGCCTGTTTGTTCGTATGGTCCAAAATAATGAGCTACCACCACATTGCCAGCTTTAATTACGTCTGCCTTTACTTTGCCATCATCCTTACCGGGTTTGTCAACAGGGATGCCAGGTTCCATATCAAAATTGGTTTCAGAATCACTATGATAAATGGCAAATACGGGTCCTGCCTGTTTAAGTACTTGTTTAATTATTGATTGCATAATTATTCCGTAACTCATACCCAGTTTCTGACTGATGGTGTGTAAGTCGGCAGTGTCGCGCACTGACAGGTAAGGTATTTCCGCTAATGTGGTTGTTTCTATCTTAATAATATTATTTGAAAGCTTAGGTTTTGCCTCACTGTAGGTTTTTAACCGCTGCAATCCCTTCTCCAGGTCAGGTGCCATCACCTTTTCCATCTTAGCACTCATTGGTCGCATCATAAACGGAAGGATTCCGCTATTGGTCCAGGTAACTTTAGTGCCTTCAATAGTTTCTTCCAAAGTCAAGTCAACATTGCTGTGCATTTTAAAATCTTCAAAAAATAAATCGTTGCTTATTGATTTATTTCCTTTCGTATGTTTTCTTGTCAATGAACCTTTACCTACTTTATCATTATCACTTCTCCAAGAATATTTATATCCCGGTTCACCAATTATTCCTTCTACTTTAATTTGAATGTTGGGATCATAATCATTCCACGGGCTCCAGTGTTGCATATTGTTAAAGTCATTGATTTCTTCAAACACAGAAGCAGCAGGTGCGTTAATTACTGTAGATCTTTCCACTTTAAACTCCTTTGGCATAAATGCACACACAGCGATATAAATACCGAGGATAACTATAACAGCAATAAAAATTATTTTCAGGGCTTTCATAACAAAACTTTTTTTATTGATGAGGAATTGTATCAGTTGCTTGCGGCACAGGTTCAGGTTGTTTAGGCATGCTTTCTGAAATTTGCTTAATACCCTTCAATCCTTCATCAAACTGATCTTTCATCATGCCTTTCATTATCATGCTCATATATTTCATAAAAGGGTTTTTATTTTCCATGTTCATGTACCAGTTTACTTTTACTCCATCGCCTTCCGGGTTAAAATCAAACCCACCTATGGATTGTCCCTGACCTTTGAAATCAAGTGCAGTAACAATTTTTTCATTCGGAACACTTTCAGTAATTGTTAAAGAACCCTCACCGATTTTCTTGCCCACCCAGCTGAAGCTTGCCCCATTTCCGGAAGGGATATTGTTATACGTTAACAGTGCTTCAGGTTCCATTTTTCTCCATGGCGACCATGCTTCCCAGTTATGCAAATTGTTAATCTGATCAAACACAATTTCTGTTGGAGCATTAATGATCATGCTGCGCTCTACACGTACTTTAGACGGGAGGAATAACGAAACCACCAGTAATACTGCGATAATTACTACCAATACAATCAGAATTCGTTTTAAGATTTTCATGAGATATGGATTTTTAAGGGTTGAGTTGCGAAACTAATAAATAATTTTTGAGATAATGATTGTATTAATTAAAATATGAAATTGATCCAATCTGTGCATTCAGTGGCTAAATTCGTTGCCGTTAAATAAACGTATGCAAACAGTCGCTGTGATTGGTGGAGGAAGCTGGGCAACCGCACTCATTAAAATTTTATCAAACAATACTGTGAACATTCATTGGTGGCTTCGCAATGCTGATGCTGTTGAATTCATTAATAAATATCATCACAACCCTAACTATTTAAGTGATGTGGAACTGGATTTGAACAAAGTAAAGCCCACTTCAGTAATTGCTGATGCTGTTAAAGATTCATCAATAATAATACTGGCGGTGCCGGCTGCATTTTTAATGAATTCACTACAAGGAATTGCTGCAAATGCCTTTGAACAAAAAAATATTTTTTCTGCAATCAAAGGAATTGTGCCTGAACATAATTTAATTGTTGGCGAATTTATTAACCGGACCTATCAACTGCCCATTGATAATATTGGTGTGATCACAGGTCCTTGTCATGCAGAAGAAGTAGCGATGGAAAAACTTTCTTACTTAACTATTGCCTCTCAAAATACAGCAAATGCTTCCTCACTTGCATCCATGCTTAACTGCCGTTATATTAAAACATCTGTGTCAGATGATATTTACGGAACAGAATATTCTGCAGTATTAAAAAATATTATTTCCATTGCCAGCGGTATTTATCACGGCTTAGGATATGGAGATAATTTTCAGGCAGTATTGATTTCAAATGCAATACAGGAGATAAAAAGATTTGTTGATGCTGTTCATCCTATTAAACGTGACATTAATGATTCTGCTTATCTCGGAGATTTATTGGTTACAGCTTATTCTCAGTTCAGCCGTAACAGGACTTTCGGAAGTATGATTGGCAAAGGTTATTCTGTTAAATCAGCGCAGCTCGAAATGAATATGATTGCAGAAGGTTATTATGCTTCCAAATGTATTCAGCAAATCAACAATCAGTATAAAGTAAACATGCCTATTTGTTCCGCAGTTTATAATATATTGTATGAAAAAATGTCTCCTCGTTTAGAAATGAAATTGCTTGCAGATAAGCTGAGTTGATTTATTTTTTGTTGTACCTCAATAAAATTCCTGTTTCATAATGTCTGCCTGGCATGGCATAAAAAGCAATCACCTGGTAATTTTCGTCCCATACATTTTCAACTGTGAAATTCCATTGCAGTAAAATATGCTTAAATGAAAATGTTTTTAGCAAACCCACTTCTGCTACTGTATATGGAATAAGAAAATGATTATTATCAGAAGTAACATAACGATAGCTTGTGTAAGCATGGTTATAGTGAAATTCAAAGCCATGATAACTCAAACTAGAGATAATTTTAGATTGAATACGTGGAGTGTAAATTAATTGTTTGTCAAGCGAAGCAATCGCATCATCACGCACTTTTTCATTGGTGGATAAAACATATTCATAGTTTGCTTTACAGCGAAATGTAATTTTATTAAAAGTCCATCCAAGTTTTCCTGATACTTCCATTCCACGTGACCAAACCCTGTTGATATTATCCGGAGACCATATTTGGTTTTCACCGGGCAACCAAATAATCCAGTTATTTATTTTGTTGTTAAACACTCCTGCTTCCAACTCTAAATCAAAATTTTTTTTATTCAATAAAAAATTTAGTGAAGCATCAGATGCAAAACCTTTTTCCGACTTCAGATTTTGATTACCACCGGGTTGCCAGTATAAATCATTTAACGTTGGCAAGCGATAAACAGAAGCTGCGTTTGCCTTTACAGAAAAATAATTTTTAAATAAATATTTAATTCCTGCAGAGGGCAAAAACGGAAGCTCGTTTCCTTGTGCTAATTCCTTGCTCATGCCTAAGAGAATAGAAATACGTTGCCTGAATTTAAAAAGATAAGATGCTGATGCAGTCAAGTGATCGCGGTATTTATAAAACTCATATCCGTCAGCACGCGCTTTGGATTCATTTCCATTTATGCTGAATGTCAATTCATGATTTTTAAAGAGTTGAAATAAAATGCTGGCTTCAGCAAGTGCAGTTATCGAATTGCTTTTTGCTGTAAGCTTTGTTATCGAATCATTATAATTTAATTGCTCTGTTAAATAACCTGCATGTAGATTAACTTTATAAAGCTTTTTATTCAATTGCCAGTTTGCAGAGATATGTGTGTTGCGATCCTCCTGTTCAGCAGAGCTGATTGTTGCATTCATCAACGGAGGAATTTCTTTGAAGCTTTGAATACAAAAAGCATGAATGCCAAATTGATGATTACCCGTTTGAAATGTATTATCCTGCGAAAAACCATTTGTATAATAAGCAGCGTGTTTCTGATGCACAATTATTTTATCAAAATCAAATTCTCTGCGAAAGGGAAAATTATTTTTTGATTGCTCATGATAATAACGTGTTTGGGTTGTAAACTTTTTTCCACCATAACCAATAGCAACTCCCTCACGAAAGTGATTAAAACTTCCGGCAGTGCTCAACAACTCAACACTTAATCCATTGTTGTAAATATTATTTTGTTTTAAATGAATGGCTCCTCCCAGCGAACCGCTACCACCCAAAGGTCCGTTGCCCCCATACTGCAACTTAACATTATCAATAAGAAAAGCAGGAATGAGCGATAAATCGGCAATGCCATGCATGGGGCTTTGAATGTTAAAACCATTCCAGTAAACTGCTGTGTGTGCAGCTGCACTTCCGCGCAATGATACAGTTGCCAAAGCACCAGCGCCATACGATTTAACAAACAAACCGGATTCGCGACTGAGTAAGTCAGCAATGGAAGAAGAAGTTAACCGTGAGTAAGAAGAAGTGTCAAGCAACTCTGTGCGCGATGTTGTTTGTTGTATTTCCGATTTTGTGCTGCTGATAGTTACAGGTTGGAGATAGAGTGTAGTGTCAGTAATTTGTGCGTATGAATCGCATACAACACATGCAAGAAGAAATACAAAAAGAAAAAATGTGCGCACCATAAGAATGGTCAAAAATAAGAGAGCTTGTTAACTTAATAAGATAATATGAAAACTAACTTTCATTCACTTGTTTCAGATTCAGTATTTTCTTTTTCAATTGTTAAAGTTTTTTGAAGATAGTATTCAGTCTGCGGTTGTTGCACTCCTTGTTCTGCTAATTGTTCTGAATAATAAAATGCAGGCATATCGTGTACTGTTCCATTAAATCGAAACATCATCATCGCATAAGCGTTAAATGCTTTCTCAAATTCAGCTTTTGCTTGATTGTATAATTTCAAATTCACTTTGTGTTAAAGAATAAATAAGTATCCTCAAGATATTATTGTTTGTAATTACCGGACTGCGGTAGCATTTGCAAAAACAAATCAGCTTTGCTATAATCTAATTTCTCGTAAAAGATTCCTAACCGGTTTAAATTTTTATAATATTCATCTACATGATGATAATAATATTTTTCTGATTTGATATAAAATGCTTTCTCACCTAACTTTTCAGCAAGAAACCATTTTTCCAAAAGCCGTCCTGCTCTGCCATTCCCATTATTAAAGGGATGAATGCAAACAAATACAAGATGGATAAATGCTGCATAATAGAAGATTTCATCCATGCTTAGTTTTTTCTTTTGCAATTCATCCAGGTTATTCCAAAGCTTATTCATTTCTGTTTCCACAATTGAAAATGGTGCTGCTTCAAACTGAATCCTCCCGGTTTTATGCTCCATAACCAGCATTTCATTTTTACAATAAAGACCTCTCCACTTTTCAGGTAACAAATGTTGCGAAAGCAGAACATGACTTTCAATAAAATTTTTTAAAGTAAGTTTATTTTTATTCGCAAAAAGATATGCGTTGTATAAATCATTTGGTTTTTCCACTAATTCAGGTAAGTATTCGATATCCTGCATTTTATGTTTTACATAATACCATTAGCTAATATAAAATAGACCAAATTTCCCCTCTCCTTGGGAGAGGGGTCGGGGGTGAGGCGAAAAGAAAAAGACTGTTTTATATTAGCTAAT
>JANLUX010000071.1:0-8292 GCA_031363705.1 Bacteroidota bacterium | reverse complement strand
CAACAGTCATCGGGTAGCGCTTTATTTCAAAAAATATTTATTTGAAAATCAGCTTGCGACTGTGGAAATAATGGATTTGAATGAGTATAAATTTCCCTTGTTTGATGAGCGGCTGAAATATCAGCAGCATCCAACATCTCAAATGCTGGACTTTTCATCTAAGATTAAAAATGCCGGTGGAGTATTAATTGTTACTCCTGAATACAACGGAGGTTACCCGGCTGCTTTAAAAAATGCAGTAGATCTCTTATATGATGAATGGCATCGCAAACCCATTGCAATATCAACGGTGAGTGATGGTATATTCGGAGGAACGCAGGTGATTACCTCATTGCAGTTTTCTTTGTGGAAAATAAGAGCCTGGACAGTTCCTGCTATGTTTCCTGTTCCTAAAGTGGAGAAATCATTTAACGCGGATGGTGTTGCCACAGATAAAGAAGCTACGGATAAGCGAGCTAAAAAATTTATTGATGAATTGCTCTGGTGCATTGAAGCCGGTAAACGAATGGAAGCTGCTGAAGTAAATGATAAATCCTAAAGCTGAATTTGCAGATGATTAAATATTTTTTTCTTTCAGCAACAGCATTTTTGTTATCAATTTATTTAATGGCTCAACCTGCACCGGCTGACCGCAAAGAGCTGATGGATTTACTTCAGGAAAGAAGAGAGCGCTTTGATGCGTATGCCAGTTCTATTGAAAAGCGAAGTGGCATTTTTGGTAATAAAACCAAAAAAGATATGCAGCAAAGCAATGATGTGCTTACAGAAATTGTAAGAACAGACAATCGCATCATTGGCGTGTTGAATCGCACTGTTGATTTCCGTAATTATGAGAAAGTAACATTGGGTTATGATGTACAGGCGAACAATGAACGGGTTAATACGCTTTTAAAATCCATTGATACACTTCAAAAACAAGTGACTCTACTTAACGCTCGAAAATCTCATTTAAGTTCAAGTTTAGTGCGCATGAAAATGGCCACTTTTTTCCTGGGTATTATCAGTATTGTTTTTGCAGTGCTGTGGTTTCGATGCAGGCGTAAATCCTTAACAATGCAAAGTTGAAAACACGCTCATTATTTTTTGGAAGTATTAGTTTTAATAATTAAAATTGCCCTATGGAAGAGGCTCGTTTGAAAGATACAGAGATCAAAGCTTTGATAAGCCTGCTGGATGATACAGATAAGGAAGTTTATCATCATATAGAAGAGCGTTTGCTAAGCCTGGGCCGCGAAGCTATTCCTGTACTTGAGGATGCATGGTCCAATGCATTTGATGCAGTTTTGCAACAGCGGATTGAGACAATTGTTCATAAGATACAATTAGATTCATTAAGAGAAGATTTAAAAATCTGGTTACATACCCAAAGTGATAACCTGCTGGCAGGAGCAATTCTTGTTGCCCGTTACCAGTATCCTGATCTTGATGAGCAGAATATTTATGAAGCGCTGAATAAAATAAAGCGCGATATATGGCTGGAGATAAATGAAAACATGACCGCTTTAGAGCAGGTGAATGTGATCAACCATATTTTGTTTGCACGCCATGGATTCAGCGGAAATACTTCTAATTATCATGCACCACAAAATTCTTTTATTAACAGTGTGCTGGAAACAAAAAAAGGAAATCCGCTTAGCTTAGGCACCATTTACATGCTATTGTGCGAGCAATTGGGTTTACCTGTAACAGGTGTAAATCTTCCTGAACATTTTGTGCTGGCATATCTTGATAGAAAAGCTGAGTATGATTCAGGAGGCGAACAAGTATTATTTTATATCAATGCTTTTAGCAAAGGCACTGTGTTTGGTAAACCGGATGTAGATGATTTTATCCGTAAGCTCAACCTCGATCCTAAAGATGAATATTATTTACCATGTACTAACGAGGATATGATTCTCAGAATGCTTCGCAATGTTGCACACTCATTTCAAAAGCTGGGCGACATGGAAAAAGTAGAGGAGTTAAATAGTTTAATTGTTCTTTTCGGAGGGGTTAATTAATAGAATTTGTTTCTAAATAACAAACCTCCGAGGTTTTCAAAAACCTCGGAGGTTTTTATCAGGATAAGCCAAATCAGAAAGGCAATTCTTTGACCACAATTTTCTTCTCCAGCTCAAAACTATTTTTCAGCTTTTGCATGAGGTTATTGGTTTTTCCTCTTCGTATTTCAAAAATTATTTTACAAGGTTCATTATAATCCTGTTCTTTAATAATTGCAGGTTCACTTCGAAGCCATTGCAATACTTCGTTTGTTTGTTCATAAGGAAAAGTAATTTCAAATTTCTCATTAATGGTTTTGGTGATAATGGCTGCGTTATTCAATGCAGCAGCAGCAGCAGATTTATAAGCATTGATTAAACCCGGAACTCCAAGTAATGTCCCACCAAAATAACGTGCTACAATCACAAGCACATCAGTTAAATCTCTTGATTGTATCTGTCCGAGAATGGGTTTGCCTGCCGTTCCTGCAGGTTCACGATCGTCACTAAATCGAAAAACGGTTGGATCAGTTGTTAAACGAAATGCATAGCAATGATGATTGCATTGATGATGATCTTTTTTAATTTCTTGCAAATATTTTTTTACTTCCTGTTCATTTGTAACAGGAAAAGCAAATCCGATAAACTTGCTTCCTCGGTCTTTAAAAATTCCTTCTGAGGGAGATTGAATGGTTTTGTAAAAATCGTCAAACAGCATTCTTATTCTGGTAAAAATAAATTACATCATCAAGAGAATTTTGATTTGATATGGGAGATAAATCTAAATGCGGACAACGGACTCCATCATTCAAAAAAATATTTCCTGTGATAACTCTTGCTTCATCCCAGAATCCTTCATCAATAAACGACTGAATTAATTCTGCTCCTCCTTCTACTAAAACAGATTGAATATTTTGCTCATGCAAAGCTTTCAACATTGAATCTACAATAAAATTATTTTCATTTAACTGAAGGTATTTAACATTGTTATCCGTTGACTTGTCTTTTGTGGTAAGGACTAATGTTTGATTTACTCCATTAAAAATATTCAGGTATGGAGGCAACTTTAAATTTTTATCAATAACAATTTTTACAGGTGAACTACCAAACCATTCTCTCACATTTAAGTTTGGATTGTCAATCAGTGCAGTTTTTGTTCCAATCATTATCGCCTGTTCTTCGCTTCTCCATTTGTGAACCTGAGTTTGCGAAAGCTCATTGCTGATTAAAACACGTTCAGTTTGTTTTCCAATAAATCCATCCTTGCTTTGCGCCCATTTTAAAATTATGTAAGGACGTTTCTTTTGATGAAAAGTAAAAAATCTTTTGTTCAGTTTATGACATTCATATTCAAGAATCGGAGTAACAACATCAACACCTGCATCTCTTAATTTACGAATGCCTTCTCCGTTAACCTTTGCAAACGGATCAGTAACTCCAATTACAACCCTTGGAATTTTATGCAGTAAAATCAAATCAACACATGGAGGAGTTTTCCCATAATGTGAGCAGGGTTCAAGATTTACATATAATGTGCTTTTAGAAAGTAACGATTTATCCTTTATATAATCAATTGCATTGACTTCAGCATGTGCTTTGCCAAACTCTTTATGCCATCCTTCTCCTATAATTTTATCATCATAAACAATTACACAACCTACTAATGGATTGGATGCAACATTTCCTGTTCCCAGTCTTGCTAATTGCAAACAGCGTTGCATGTAATGTTCGTGATTCATGTGATTATAATTGCCATCATTGAGAGGAGAGAAGCAATCTGTTTCATACCTGAGTTTGCTTCGTTCTTCAACAATGACACTTTGAAGTTCTCTGCAAAGAAAAACTTTATGTTCTTTGCATGCAATGAATCTTCGCGAAATTCAAAACATATTTAAGCGCTCATTAAAAAATTTGTATGATAAGGATGAAACAGCTACAATCATACGAACGGTTTTGATGGAAGCATTAAACTATTCTACTGCTGATTTAATTTTAAAAGATCAGGAAGTAGTTTCATTTGAAACAGAAGAACAACTTTTAAAAATTCTTGAACGCTTAAAGCAAGCAGAGCCTGTTCAATATGTGTTAGGCTATGCATGGTTTTGTGGATTAAGATTCAAGGTGAACAAATATGTGCTGATTCCACGACCTGAAACGGAAGAATTGGTTGATTGGATTGTTAAACAAAATAAAATTCAATCTCCGCACATTCTTGATATAGGAACAGGAAGCGGTTGCATTGCTATTGCATTAGCTAAACAAATACCTGAAGCAACAGTTGTAGCAAAGGATATTTCAAAAGATGCATTGAACACAGCAACTCAAAATGCTTTGATAAATAATGTTGATGTTAAATTTTTAGAGGCCGATATTCTAAACCAGCATAGTAATGAAATTAAATATGATGTGATAGTAAGCAATCCTCCTTACGTTCTTCAATCTGAAAGTGAAGCAATGTCCAGACATGTTCTGGAGCATGAACCTGCTACTGCTTTATTTGTTCCTGATGAGGATGCATTAATTTTTTATAAAGCAATTGTAAAATATGCAGGCATACATTTAAAACCGGGAGGAAAATTATTTTTTGAAATTAATCCATTTAAAGCGGAAGAAATTACAGCATTATTAAAGTCAAGTAATTTCATAGAACTAAGTATTAAAAAAGATTTGCAGGGTAGGGATAGAATGGTGATGGGAACAAAATAAATTAATTATGAATGATAATTTCTTCAGTATTTACTTCTATGAAATTATTCTTCTTTAAGATATTAATTATCTGGTTTAAATTCTTTTAAAAAAGATTAAGCAAGGCTTTATTGGAAATATTTCCAGTTTTAACAAGGATTAATTTTGAGGGTTTATTCCTGATAAAATAAGAGGATTGAAAATCATTATCTTTTGTAATAACTATTCGTGATTCTTTGTCTGCAATTTGAATTAAATCATAATCAGAAGATTTATTTGCTGCTTTTAATTCAAGTGTATGTATAGAGTTAAAACCAGAAATATTTATAAAAAGCGATAGCGATTTTGGAAGTTGTGCATCCACTATAAATTTGATCACCAGCTCTGAATTTAAGATGCAATTTTAAAAATGCCTTTGATCTGTATAGATCTTGCTGCAAAATCCAAACACGCAAGTAAGTCATTGTATTCAAGGTCTTCGTAGTCTTTAAGAATTTCATCTATAGTCATACCAGATGCAAGTAATTCAAGCATATTTTCAACCGGATAACGCAATCCTCTTATTGTGGGTTTTCCATGACAAATTTCAGGATTTACCGTAATTCGTTTTATCAGTTCTTTACTCATTGTACAAACTTATAGTTTATATTTTAACAAAACATCAACCGATTTTCATCTTTTAAAATCAATTACATTTGCCCTCTTAATTTTATATAATAATGAACATTCACGAATACCAGGGAAAGAGTATTTTAAAAAGTTTTGGAGTTGCGATACAGGAAGGAATTGTAGCAGACACACCAGAAAAAGCAGTGGAAGCAGCCAAACAGTTAAAGCAGGAAACCGGCTCAAGTTGGTGGGTGGTGAAAGCACAGATTCATGCCGGTGGCCGTGGAAAGGGTGGAGGAGTTAAGCTTGCAAAAACATTGGATGAAGTAAAAGAAAAAGCAACTCAGATTCTTGGAATGCAATTGGTAACTCCGCAAACTGGTAAAGAAGGCAAGCGTGTAAATAAAGTTTTGATTGCACAGGATGTCTATAACGAAAAAGAAAAGACAAAGGAGTTTTACATGAGTGTTTTGTTGAATCGTGAGAAAGCATCAAACATCATCATGTATTCAACCGAAGGAGGAATGGATATAGAAGAAGTAGCTGCAAAAACTCCACATCTCATTCATAAAGAAGAAATAGATCCTAAAGTTGGTTTGCAGGGATTTCAGACACGAAAAATTGCATTTAATCTTGGCTTGAGTGGAAATGCTTTTAAAGAAATGACAAAGTTTGTTTCTGCATTATATAAAGCCTATGAGCTTACAGATTCTTCCATGTTTGAAATTAATCCTGTTTTAAAAACTGCTGATGACAGAATTTTAGCTGTAGATGCAAAAGTAAATCTGGATGAAAATGCTTTGTTTCGTCATAAAGATTATGCTGATATGCGTGATGTGACAGAAGAAGATCCTACTGAAGTAGAAGCCAGTGCTTTCGATCTTAATTATGTAAAATTAGATGGTAATGTTGGTTGCATGGTTAACGGGGCAGGGCTTGCCATGGCTACTATGGACATCATTAAATTAGCTGGTGGTGAACCTGCCAACTTTCTTGATGTAGGCGGAACAGCCAATGCCGAACGAGTGGAGAAAGCATTCAAAATAATTCTGAAAGACCCGAATGTTAAAGCTATCCTGATTAATATTTTTGGTGGCATTGTACGTTGCGACCGCGTAGCTCAGGGAATTGTGGATGCTTATAAAAACATCGGAGAAATTCCTGTTCCTATTATCATTCGCTTACAGGGAACCAATGCTGTGGAAGCAAAAAAAATAATTGATGACAGCGGACTGAAAGTTTTTTCTGCTATCCAATTAAAGGAAGCTGCTGATTTAGTGCAGAAGGTTCTTAAGAAATAAAAACATCAACGAAAACGAATTAATACGGATATACGAATGAGGTCAACAACTGTAAACAGTCAATTGTAAACTGTCAACCAATTATGCATTTCTACGATTACGAAAAAAACTTCCTCGGCATTACTGAGCCTGAGTTTTCCAAATACGAAAAATCAAAATTCATCATTCATCCTGTTCCTTATGAGCATACCTCATCTTATCAGAGCGGTTCTGCTAAGGGACCTGAAGCCATTTTGAAAGCATCACATTTTGTTGAGTTTTATGACGAGATGCTGCAGATAGAATCCTATAAAAAATGTGGAATCTGCACAGCTGAATCGCTGAATTTTTTAAATCGTGTGGATCAAGAAGCAATCGAACTGATTGAACAGATCACTGATAAATTTATCGCTGACGGGAAGTTTGTGGTTTCGTTGGGTGCTGAACATACGGTAACGCTTGGCTTTGTTAAATCACATCTCAAGAAGTACAAGAATTTAAGTGTGTTGCAGATTGATGCACATGCTGATCTTCGCTTTTCGTATAATGATAATTTGTACAGTCATGCATCAGTGATGGCACGTGTGCATGAATTAGATGTACCCTTAACGCAGGTTGGAATCCGTGCTCTGAGTAAAGCAGAAGCTGAGTTATCTTCTACTTCGCAAAGGATTCATACTTATTATGCACATGACATGCGTAAGAATGATCATTGGATGGATTCAGCCATTAACTCACTTACAGAAAATGTGTATTTGACAATTGATGCAGATGGTTTCGATCCATCTATCATGCCGGCAGTAGGCACCGCTGAACCAGGTGGTTTATTCTGGGATCAGACGATGGAATTTTTACAACGCCTGATTGAAAGAAAAAAAGTAGTGGGCTTTGATATTGTTGAATGTGCTCCAATGGTTGGAAATGTAAATTCTGAATACACCCTTGCAAAACTTTGTTACCGTATAATTGGTTTTCTTGTGAATAGCAGAAAATAAAAAAATAAGAGTTCATATTACTTTGATTTTCTAACTTATCTTTGGCATAAGTTTTTTAAAGAGTCGTGATATGAATAACTACCGCATCTCAAATAATGGAACCACTGCACTTTTCAATAATAAATTTTTAGAATCGCTTACCCGCACTCATGTTGCAGTTCCCATTACCTTGTATCTCGCTGTTGCTGTAGCAATATTGTTTTATGCAGGATTATATACTTCACTTCCATTAGTGCGAGCATTGTATCTTGTTCCATTGGGGATGGTTACTTTTTCACTTGTTGAATATACCATCCACCGTTTTATTTTTCACTTCGAGGCAAAAACAGAAAAGCAACAGGAGTTCAAATATAAAATTCATGGAGTGCATCATGAGTATCCGCGTGATAAAGAACGATTGGTGATGCCACCTATAATCTCCATCGTGCTTGCAGTTTTTTTCTACAGCGTTTTTCGCTTATTGATGAATGATACAGTATTCTTATTTTATCCCGGTTTCCTGACAGGCTATTGTATTTATCTTGCCATTCATTATGCGGTGCATCGCTTTCGTCCTCCTAAAAATATTTTCCGTATGTTGTGGACCCATCATGCTTTGCATCATTATAAAGCTGATAACACTGCCTTCGCAGTAAGCCTTCCCATTTGGGATTATATTTTCGGTACAATTCCACCTCGTGGTGATAAATCTTTTAACGAGAGCAAGGAAAAAATATCTGAATTATTGTAGAAAGTAGATAGTAG
>JANLUX010000068.1:0-16820 GCA_031363705.1 Bacteroidota bacterium | reverse complement strand
TTTTCTTTTTTTATGACATTGCAATTGACTTTAGCTCCTGGCTTTAGCACAAAACGAGATATTGTAATTACATCTCCCTTCTTAGGCTTCGTTTCCCAATAGGCACTGGCTTCATTAATTGCGCAATATAGAACTTGTTGTTGGGGTATATTGCATCTTCCAAAACCACAATATTTAATGGGAGGAGCAAGCAGTTGAGATATATCAGTTAAATAACTTAGTTGTTTATCTTCTGCTTGTAAAATTCGGTTATTGTTGGAGATACGAACTAATTGTGATGGAGGATTTTTAGTTTCACCTACTGGCTTAAGGTTAAAAAAAGTAGCGATATTTTTTTTGAGAGACTCGAACTCATTGGATTGCAAATCATGTGTTTTGAAAAATAAAATCCGATAATAATCTAACTTCTCTTTTATCTTTTCAATTGGATTTAAATTTAAATTTTCAAGATTGCTTTGATTATTAGCGATTTTATCTATCAATATTATCTGGGATTTTAATTTGAACAAAAGTAGGAAACCGCAGTTTTGGATGACCTCGGAAAGAGCTTTCTTTTGTTATAAAATAGATTGGGAATTTTTTTTGAGATACAGAGAAAGTTCTGCTCCAAATTAAATTAAGGATTAAGAATGAAGAATAGGTGCCGGTGCATTAATAAATCATTATCCCTCTTTGTAAGTTCCTCCCACTCAATTACATTTGCATCCTATTTTAAAAAGAAGTATTCTTCAAATTCCAATGCCTGTTCTGGACCCGGTAATAACTAAAAAAAATGCTCCCAAAGTGCTGATGCTTGGATGGGAGTTTCCGCCTGTAATCAATGGCGGACTGGGTGTTGCCTGTCATGACTTGTGTATTGCGCTTGCAAAACACGCTAATGTTACCATGATTATCCCAAAGTCGAATCCTGACTTTGTAGTAAAAAATCTTGACCTTATAGGATTAAATACCATTGATGCCAAAACTTTGCGCAACATTGGTCATGCTGATTCTTATAAGAAAATTAAGAACGTTCATTTTATTCTTTCTGACTTAAATCCCTATTACAATCAACCAAACGGTTACGGTTCTCATGCATTGAATATGGAGAGCCAGTACATTAAAAAAGTACAGATCGGAAATGATTCGTTTGACATATTTCATATTGATGACTTGTATGGTGGAGATGTAATTGAAAAAGTAACTGTGTTTGGTCAGCTGGCTGCGAAGCTTGCTCATTCGTTAGACTTTGATATCATTCATGCCCACGACTGGATGACCATGATTGCCGGTATGGAAATTAAAAGACAAACCGGTAAGCCGTTGGTCGTTCATATCCACTCTCTGGAAATTGATCGTGGAGGAATACACAGCAAAGGCTGGGTTTACCAGATTGAAAAGAAGGGAATGGAAGATGCGGATGTGCTGATGCCGGTGAGTGATTTTACAGGTAATATTATCCGCGAACATTATCATATTCCCGGACATAAAATACATACGGTTCACAATGGTATCCGACCAGTAACACCTTTCAAGAGCGAAAAACTTTTGAAAGAAAAAATGGTTTTGTTTGTTGGACGTTTAACAAGACAAAAAGGACCTGAATATTTTGTGGAGATAGCAGAACGTGTTTTACAATTTAATAAAGATGTGCGCTTTGTGATGGCTGGCACTGGTGAATACTTCAACCAGCTTTTGATTAAAGCAGCACAAAAAGGAATTGCTCATCGGTTTCATCTTACAGGCTTTTTGAATCTTGAAAAAGTGAGAACCTTGTTATCAATGGCAGATGTTTATATCATGCCTTCGGTGAGTGAGCCTTTTGGTTTATCAGCGGTGGAAGCGGTTCAGTTTGGCATTCCTGTTGTCATCAGCAAGCAAAGCGGTGTATCAGAAGTTTTAAAAGGTGCATTGAAATTTGATTACTGGGATATTGACCGTGCTGCTGAATACATTCTGAGTTTAGTAGGAAATGATGTGCTAGCCGAAAAAGTAAGAGAAGATGCATTTGTTGATCTTGAACATATCAGTTGGGATATTGCAGCATCACGTGTGCTGGAAGGGTACCAGAAATATGAACTCATTCCGGAATTAACAATTAATAATTAACAATTAATAATTGTGGTTCCTCTCAATTTAATTGTGAAGTTTCTTTTATTTGTAGATTGTTAATTATTCATTCTTAATTTAAAAACATGCCAAGTGTTTGTTTCTATTTCCAGGTTCATCAGCCCTTCCGCATAAAGCGCTATTCTTTTTTTGATATTGGTAAAGATCATTTCTATGAGGATGATGAAAAGAACCGCTGGATACTGGATAAAGTTTCGGAGAAATGTTATCTCAAAACAAATCGTAAAATTTTAGAATTAATTAACCGTCACAAAGGAAAATTTAAGGTTTCCTATTCCATCAGCGGTGTTGCTATTGAGCAAATGGAAATTCACCGACCTGATGTGTTGCAGTCATTTATTGATTTATCAAAAACAGGTTGTGTTGAATTTTTATCTGAAACGTATTATCACTCCCTGAGTTTTATTTACTCAAAAGATGAGTTTAAGCGCCAGGTTGAATTGCATAAAGCAAAAATTAAACAGTACTTCGATCAGACACCAAAAGTTTTTCGCAACACCGAGTTGATTTATAATAATGAGCTTGCATCTTATATTGAGAATTTAGGTTACAAAGGAATTTTATGCGAGGGGGTTGATCGCATTTTAGGAGAACGCACACCTAACTTTTTATACAAACCAGCAGGCACTTTGAAAATAAAAGCGATGCTGAAGAATTATAGCTTATCTGATGACATTGCATTTCGTTTCAGTGATCGTAACTGGGCAGAGTGGCCATTGAATGCAGATACGTATGCAAGCTGGGTTCATAAAATTGCAGGCAATGGTGAAGTGTTAAATCTGTTTATGGATTATGAAACCTTTGGTGAACACCAGTGGGAAGAAACCGGAATTTTTGATTTCTTAGATCATCTGCCAAAAGCCATTATGACACATCCTGACTTTGATTTTAAAATGGTGAGTGAAGCAATTGATACTTTTAAAACCCGTGATATTTATGATGTGCCTGAATTTATCAGTTGGGCTGATGCTGAACGAGATTTAAGTGCATGGCTCAGCAACCCCATGGAACAGGAAGCAGCCAAACGCATTTATAAGCTGGAAGAAAAAGTATTGGCTACGGGTAATAAAGATTTAATTGATGTGTGGGGAAAGTTGCAGACAAGCGATCATTTTTATTACATGTGCACCAAGTTCTGGAGTGATGGTGATGTGCATAAATATTTCAGTCCTTACGACTCACCTTATGATGCTTACATTTATTACATGAATGCTTTAGCCGATTTTGAAACAACTATTGAAGATGCACAAGCAAAGCCGGCAGTTAAAAAACGTGTTGTTAAAAAGAAAGCAACTGTTTGATTTGAGGATTAGTTGATTTAGGATTTCAGAATTTATATCAAGATCATTTTTACATTTGACAACAAATAAATTTTGTTTTGAAAATCTTTCAATTCTAAATCCCTACATCCAAAAAATCTTAAATGCCTTCCGGTCATATTGATCATAAAAAAGTAACAGGAGTAGGTTTACTCTTAACCCTGGGTATTATCTATGGTGATATTGGTACTTCTCCGCTTTATGTAATGAGTGCTGTTGCACATAACCGGGTTATTGATGAGTTATTGGTTTATGGAAGCGTGTCATGTATTTTCTGGACCCTGATGCTTCAAACTACCTTAAAATATATTGTACTTGTATTAAGAGCAGATAACAAAGGTGAAGGAGGAGTTTTTTCACTCTATGCTCTTGTAAGAAGAAGACCTATTAAGTGGTTATATATTCCGGCAATGATTGGAGGTGCGGCACTGCTTGCTGAGGGCGTTCTCACCCCTCCCATTTCAGTTGCTTCAGCAGTAGAAGGATTGCAAGTGCTTAATCCGGGAATACAAACTATACCCATTGTTATTGGAATTATATTCGGTTTATTTTTTATCCAACAGTTCGGGGCAAAATTTGTGGGACGTTTTTTTGGTCCCATTATGGTTGTTTGGTTTTCGATGTTACTGGTTTTGGGTATTACATCAACTTTGCAAAATCCTGAAATCCTTAAAGCTGTCAATCCTTTTTATGGGATAAAACTTTTAACAAAATATCCGGGTGGATTCTGGTTGTTAGGTGCAGTTTTTCTTTGTACCACAGGAGCTGAAGCATTATATAGCGACCTTGGACATTGCGGAAGAAAAAATATCCGTGCAACATGGATTTTTGTAGTAACAGCTTTACTCGCAAATTATTTCGGACAAGGGGCGTGGTTACTAAATCATGTCGGCACTACTATTGGTGAACAAAAGCCATTTTATGCATTAATGCCCGATTGGTTTTTAGTTCCGGGAATTATTATCGCAACGGCAGCAGCGGTGGTTGCAAGCCAGGCATTGATAAGCGGGACTTTTACTTTGATCAACGAAGGTATGCGAATGGAATTTCTGCCAAAAGGACGCATCGAATATCCTACAGATCTTAGGGGACAATTATATATTCCTTCTATTAACTGGATTTTATGTGCAGGTTGCATTGGTGTAGTTCTTTATTTCCGTGAATCAAAATTTATGGAATCTGCTTATGGTTTATCAATCATAACCGCTTTTTTAATGACCACAATTTTGCTTACTTATTACCATTTGATTCAAGGTTATAATAAAGGATTTGTTTTCTCCATTCTGGTATTGTTCCTGATCATAGAAACTTCTTTTTTCATTGCCAACCTGGAGAAATTCCCCCATGGAGGCTACGTGGCATTTATAATCGCCATTGCCATCATATTTGTGATGTGGGTTTGGCATGAAGCCAGGGTAATACGCACGAAGCTTGTTGAATTTGTCAGTCTTAAAAAATATTATGATATTCTTACTGAGATGAGCCGTGATAAGGATATTCCTAAATATGCTACACACCTGGTTTATCTTACCAGCGCTTATCATGATGACGAAGTGGAAAGTAAAATAATCTACTCCATACTGCAGAAACAACCTAAACGTGCTGATGTTTACTGGCTGGTGCATGTAGATGTGTTAGATGAACCATATACGATGGAATACCGTGTGCGCGAACTGGTGAACGATAAACTCATTCATATTCGTTTTTGTCTTGGTTTCAGAGTGGAACCAAAAATTAACTTAATGTTTCGTCAGGTAGTGCAGGAATTAGTTGCAAACAAAGAAGTAGATATTGTAAGCCGTTATGCTTCATTAAGCAAACAACACCTCATTGGTGATTTCCGGTTTATAGTGATGGAAAAATTCCTTTCTTATGAAAACACTTTAAACTTGCGCACTAAATTTATTCTCAATCTTTATTTCTTTATTAAAAAGATGAGCTTGAGTGAAGAAAAAGCTTTTGGTTTGGATACAAGTAATGTTACCGTGGAAAAAGTTCCGTTGGTGGTGATGCCACCGGGAGGTTATAAATTCAAGAGAGTTCAATAATATCTGTCAACACCCCACAAACAATTTCCCTGCTCCAAGAAAAACGGCAATCCATATCAAACCTTTAATCAAAAAAAATAAAAAACCTGCAACTCCAATCCGTTTCAGCCATTGTCTTAATTTACTTGTTTGTTCCACTGATCTGTTATTCAAAATTTAAAAACAGTTAATCTATCCAGTCAGCAATAAACAGATTGGTTTCACGGGTGCCGTTATTATTCCTGTTAGATGAAAAAATTATTTTTTTACCATCATGAGAAAACATTGGAAATGCATCAAACATTGTATCATGTGTAATTTGTTCAAGGTTTTTTCCATCTGCATCAATCATAAATAAATTAAAAGGCAAACCACGTTTTGCTTTATAGTTAGACGCGAAAATTATTTTTTTCCCGGAAGGATGAAAGAAAGGCGCCCAACTTGCATTTGGCAAATCAGTTATTTTTTTAAGATCACTTCCATCAATATTGCAGGTATAAAGTTCCATGTGTACAGGAGTAACCAAACCCTGGGCAATTAAATCTTTATAATCTTTTATCTCCTCTTCTGTTTTTGGACGCGATGCTCGAAACACTAATTTTTTTCCATCCGGTGAAAAGAAAGCCCCACCATCATAACCTAATTCATTAGTTACTTGTTTCACATTGGAGCCATCAATATTCATTGTAAATAATTCCAGATCACCTGAACGCATACTTGTAAAAACAATTTTATCTCCTTTAGGAGAAACGGTTGCTTCTGCATCATAACCGGGTGCGTTGGTTAACTGTTTTTTAATATTTCCCTTCAGGTCAGCAATAAAAATATCATAACTATTATAAACAGGCCAGACATATTTGTGATCACTGCGTTTTTCCGGAACTGGCGGGCAGTCCTTATCATCAAGATGCGTAGTTGCATACAACACCAGACTATCACCAGGTAAAAAATAAGAACAGGTGGTTCGCCCCATTCCGGTACTGATAAGGTTTGGAATTTTATTTTTCATATCCCCATCAGAAAAATTAAACATGTAAATCTGGTCACATTCGTTATTCCAGTTTTTATTATTAGCCTGAAAACTGATCATTTTATTGTTAAAGCTGAAATATGCTTCAGCATTGTCACCTCCGAATGTAAGTTGCTTCACATTGCTCAAATGTTTTTCTTCACCATCATAAAGCAAAGTCTGTTTATTAAAAACAACAGAATCCTGCGCGAAACCAATGCGGGAAATCAGAAAGAACACGAATAAGAGAATATTTTTTTTCATTGTTTTAAATTGCTGCGCGAAAGTAACAATTCAATGATTGTTGAATAATAAAGTATAATCACAATCTTGTAAAAGTTTTAAAAAACACCAAAAAAAAATCCCGCACCATAGCGGGATTTTCTGAAGTCAAAATAAAATTACTTCACTTTTTTAGTAAGCTCAGACCCGGCACGGAAACGAACTACTTTGCGTGCAGCAATTTGAATTACTTTGCCTGTTTGCGGGTTACGTCCTTTGCGGGCAGAACGCTTGGAAATTCCAAATGTTCCGAATCCTACTAAGGTAACCCTTTCTCCTTTTTTAAGTGCAGTACTGGTGCACATCATAAAAGAATTTAAAGCAGCATTTGCCTGATTTTTGGTGATCTCGGCATCAGCAGCCATCTTTTTAATTAAATCGCCTTTGTTCATTTGATTGTTTTTTAAGTTTTAATGATTAAGGTTAATATTATATACAGGCAAATGTAACTTTGAAATCATTGTGCATCAAGCTTTTTCTTCAGCCGGATATTTAATCTTATCAACAGTTTTTTTTCTTTAGTGTTAATAAACCTCGTTACTGTAAAGGATTTACTGATTTCTTTGGTTTAATGCTATTTGACCAAATTCTTACAATGTACAGACAAAATAAATTTGCATCATGAGGGTAAGCTTCCGTACATTTGAGAAATATTTAGCAAACACAACAATTAAAAAATATCTGCGTTAAAGCTAAAATTCTATTTAATCCTCACTTAAAAAACCCCCATTCATATAGGCTAATTTCTACTCTGTTTAAAGTTTATCAAAGAGTTACGGTTATTAAACCCATGAAAGCCTATGAATCCTTCTCCAGTAAGCGATCAAGAATTGATCGTACGTTACCTCAAAGGTGACGAAGCATGTTTCAGTGAACTTATTATCCGCCACGAGCGAAAGATTTTTACCAGCATTTATCTGTTGGTAAAAGACCGCGATCTGGCGAATGATATTTTCCAGGATACATTTATTAAAGTAATTAATACCCTGCGTTCGGGTACTTATAATGAAGAGGGAAAATTCCTCAGCTGGGTACTTCGCATTGCGCATAATCTTGTGATTGATCATTTCCGCAGGGAAAAACGCATGCCTACACTGCATGACACCGAAGAGTACAGCATCTTTGATGTGATAGGTCTCACTGATGAGAATGTGGAGGATAAAATGGTTCGCGACCAGATTCATCAAATGGTGAGACGGCTGGTAGAAGAACTCCCCCTCGATCAGCGTGAAGTAGTGATTATGCGCCATTACGGAAACATGAGTTTTAAGGAGATTGCCGAACACACCAATGTGAGTATTAACACCTCATTAGGCAGAATGCGCTATGCCCTTATTAATCTCAGGAAACTGATATCAGACCGGAAACTGATTCTTACTAATTAAATTTTTTGCCGATGTAAAATATTGTTTGCCGCTTACCGTTAGGTTATTAAATAAACTCAATGGAAGCCGATGAATAAAAATTCTACACCGATTAATTTAATTCTTTATCTCTACAATGAAACGCAATTAACTGAAACTGTACTCACACAACAAGCTATAGATTGTGATGAGGAAACAGGAGAGGAATTCCGTCAACTTGTTTTTATTAAGAATTTGCTAAGTGAATCAACAATTTCTCCACGAAGGGATGTTGTAGATTTCATTAAATGCTATTCGCAGTTAACGCAGCCTGTGAGTTAGTGTATGTCCTCACCCTCTTATCCCTCTCCAAAGGAGAGGGAAGCGCGACTCCGACATACGTTTGCGCGAAAAATGTTATAGTGTGCACATGGATTTAACTTTTATTTTTTGTGCATGCAGTTGTTACATTTGTGACAATGTTAAGGGTTTCGCCTCATCCCCTGCCCTTCTCCCAAGGAGAAGGGAGACGACTCCGATATTATATGGGATGGGGTAATTGAAATTTAAGTTCGGTCCAGATAAAAGTGATTAGTTCTATGTAATGCCGTTGTTATTTTTGTGTCAGTGTTAACGGAATATTGTGACTAAGCAAGAGCGCTTTCAGTTTGTTATTGATTATTTCCTTCATCATCGTCCGGATGCTGAAACGGAATTAGAATATACGGATCCTTATGAACTTTTAGTTGCGGTTATTTTATCGGCTCAATGCACGGATAAAAGAGTGAATATGACTACTCCTGCTTTTTTCAAATCATTTCCTACAGTAGAATCGCTTTCGGCTGCAAGTGCTGCAGAAGTTTTTCCTTTGATAAAAAGCATTAGTTATCCCAATAATAAAAGCAAGCATTTAGTGGGAATGGCTAAGATGGTGATGGAAAAATTTAATGGCAAAATTCCATCAACGGTTGAAGAGTTGCAGCAATTACCCGGTGTGGGGAGAAAGACTGCCAATGTGATTGCATCAGTAATTTTTAATAAGCCCACTATGGCTGTTGATACGCATGTTTTTCGTGTGGCTGCACGAATTGGTTTAACAACTAATGCAAAAACACCATTAGCTACTGAAATGCAACTGGTGAAACATATACCTGAAGAACTTATTCCATTAGCTCACCATTGGCTGATTTTGCATGGCAGATATGTTTGTGTTGCCAGAAACCCGAAATGTTTTGAGTGTGGAATAAGACCGGTTTGTAAATATTATAATTCAATAAAGCTGACTAAAAAAGTTGTGCTCTGAATTTTTTATTGTGCTATTGCATAACTCAATTCCGCCTGAAATTTCTGGTCTAAAGCACCAATACGTTGTGCGGCAGCTTGAGTAATTTTTAAGATGATATTTTCATTGTCACCTGTAGTGGGTAAAGAACCTACCACTTTAACAAAAACGGAATTATTATTCATACGGTTGGTTACCTTGATAATAGTACCTATCGGAACAGTGCGATGCAAGGCATAAAATTTATTCTGGTTAAGATCACCATCACCAAACCATGACACCACTCCTGTTTCAATAATTTTATTTGCGGATGTAGTGACCGGAACACTATCTTTTACTGCAAAAGTGGTATCAGTTCTTACCTCTTTTTCCTTTTTTACTATAGGAGTTTTATCATCAATTACTTCAGTTTTTTTAGGTTTTGGAATTTCAACTGGTTTATTTTCACTGACAGAAGGTTCTTTTGTTTCACTAACCTTTTCAATTTTTTGGGTTCCATACCCAACAATCAATCGTTGATCAACCGAAACATTGTTAGATGTTAATCCATTCCATTTCTTTAAATCATCCACACTCACTTTATTATTTACTGAAATGCGATATAAAGTTTCATGTGGTTTAACTATATAGTAAACCGGATTTTTTCCACTGATATTGGTTGAAGTACTTACCGGTAAAGTTTTTTCTTTTTGTGGAGTAAGTTTTTCTTTGGCTGGAGAGGATGATGGCACCTGAATAATTTGTCCGATCTTTAAATCAGATACACCTACATTTACCGACTGGAGTTCTTTAATGGTAGTATTAAATTTTTTAGAAAGATTTGTCCATGTATCTTTTGGCTGCACTTTGTATGCAGTTAATTTTTTTTCACCTGCTGATTGCACACCACTGTTGCCAAAACAAAATTGAACGCTTAATAAAATGAAAAATGAAATAATAATCCGCATATTCTTCTTACTCTTAATTTCACACAATATTAAAAAGAATCAACTATGATTAATTTTTCCACGACTTCGTTTATCAACAGGATAATTAACAGACTTATGTTTAAGAGTTCAACCATAACGTTGTTTCTTTTGATTTTCGTATGTAAGCTGGTGATAGCTGATACTGAAGCTAAAAAGCTGGTTTACCAGTTAAATATACGTGATGAGATTACCCCCGGCATGGCAAGAAAAGTGAACAAAGCCATCAGCCTTGCTGAAGAAAAACATGCTGATATTATTTTAATTCATATGAATACTTATGGGGGATTATTGGATGCAGCAGATAGTATCCGCACAAAAATTCTTAATTGTAAAATTCCTTCCATTGTATTTATTGATCATAATGCAGCTTCGGCAGGTGCATTAATTGCAATAGCATGCAATAAAATTTATATGCGTGAAGGAGGAAGTATTGGTGCAGCTACAGTAGTGGATCAGACAGCTAAAGCGCTACCTGATAAATATCAAAGTTATATGCGAAGCATGATGCGCTCTACCGCTGAAGCCCGAAAACGTGATCCCCGAATTGCAGAAGCCATGGTGGATCCAAGAATTTACATTGCAGGTGTTAATGATTCAGGCAAAGTGCTTACGCTAACAAGCAGTGAAGCGTTAAAAAATAATTACTGTAATGGAATTGCTGAATCAATTACACAAGTATTGCAAAAAGAAAATCTGAAAAATTATTCGCTTGAAGTTTATCAGCCCACCTGGGTTGAAAATTTAATTGGCTTTCTCATTAATCCTGCTGTAAGCGGTGTATTGATTTTGGTAATGCTTGGTGGATTATATTTTGAGATGCAACATCCGGGTATCGGTTTTCCGCTAATTGCAGCAATACTTGCAGGCATTTTATATTTCGCACCGCTTTATCTTGAAGGTTTAGCAGAAAACTGGGAAGTGTTATTAACTGTTGCAGGCTTATTGTTAATCCTCACTGAAATTTTTGTTATACCCGGGTTTTGTGTTGCCGGAATATCAGGAATTATTTTAATGGTTACCGGTTTAACAGTTAGTATGTTAAATAATGATGGATTTAATTTTTCAGGAGTTACAACACAAAAAATATTTGCTTCAATGGCTATTGTGATGGGTGCAATGGTAGGAGCATTAATAATGTTTATAGCAACAGGTAATTCACTGGCAAAAACTCCGGCATTCAGGAAAATGGTTTTGCAAACAACTATGGATTCCGGTTCGGGTTATGTTAGCATGGAGCATGGTCAACCATCATTGGTTGGGATGAAAGGTAAAACACTTACCGTTTTGCGTCCATCAGGAAAAATAATAATTGGAGGGAAAGTTTATTTCGCTTCAGCCGAAAGTGGATTTATTAATATTGATGAAGAGGTGATTGTAGTGAGTCAGCAGATGAGTAATCTGATGGTGAGAAAAATATAAATTTTTCTAGTGTCCAGATAATTTAAAAAAATAAGATAGCAAACCTGCAATTACTGCTACTTGTCCTATCCAGAAATAAAACATTCGCATTGTTATCCGGGTTTCAAGAGTTGCTAATTTTTCTATAATATCAACCTTATCTTCTTTGGTAAGAAAAATATCCTTTTTGTAATTAATTTTTTCTTCAGCTTTTCTGTCGAAATATTCAATCACTTTGGTGGCTTCCTGTTCACCGAACTTTGCTTTGAAGATTTCGTAAACCTGTAATTCAATCGCTGACATTGTTCTGATTTTTTTTCAAAGATAAATCTTTCATCTGCTATATGCAATTATGGATTATTTCATTTTTGGACTTATAAAGGAATTCAATGTAATTAAACTAATTATCATTTAGTTGAGATTGATTAACTTCTCTACTTTAACACCTATTAATAGCAGTTAGAAAAGTTTATATAATATGGCGAAAAAAATCATTCTGTAGTCGTAATTGAATGTGGTTTTCTTAATAACCATAAACCGGTAAAGGTTATCAACCCATTTATGATCAACAATTCAAATCCCAGTTTATAACCATCAATCCACAATGGAATTTTGTCGTTAAGCAGGTAACAAATCACAGGAGATAAAACACAAACTAACCAAACCCATTTATCATTTACCTTCCATTTTGTAAAGAAACCAAAGGAGTATAATCCGAGTAGTGGTCCATAAGTATAGCTGGCTGCACGAAAAACATTCCTTATCACTGCATCGTTATTTATAACTCTGAACAAAACAATTGTCAACAACAGTACAATTGCAAAACCAATGTGAACTGTATAGCGTATTTTTTTTCGTTGCTGCTCGCTGAGGGTTTTATTCTTTTGAATTCCCAGGAAGTCAAAACAAAAAGCGGTGGTTAAAGCTGTTAAAGCACCATCAGCACTTGGATAGGCAGCAGAGATTAAACCGATGATAAAAATCAATCCTCCAATCGTGCCTAAATAATTTAATGCAATATTGGGAAATAAATCATCCGTGTGTTTTGGATCAATAGCAATTCCTTTTTCAGCTGCATAAAAACAAAGCACTGCTCCTAAAACCAAAAACAGAAGATTAACAAAAACAAGTATCGCTGAAAAAACAAACATATTTTTCTTTGCTTCGCCAATATTCTTGCAGCTTAGATTCTTCTGCATCATTTCCTGGTCCAATCCTGTCATGGCAACGGCAATAGCAGCTCCTCCTAAAAAGTTTTTCCAGAAATAATTGGGTGAATTAACATCCGACACAAACATTTTCGAATAATCAGAATCAAAAACTTTTGTCAGCAGATCGCTAAATGATAAACCTAACTGCTGGGTGATGGCAACTACACTGAATACCAAAGCCAGTAACATAAAACTTGTTTGCAAAGTATCAGTCCACACAATGGTTTTTACTCCGCCTTCGTAAGTGTACAACAAAATCAGGATGATAAACACCAGTACTGTTACCCAAAATGGAACGCCCATTTTATCCAAAACAAATGTCTGCAACACATTCACCACGATATACATTCGGAAGGAAGCCCCGATCACTCTTGAAATAATAAAAAACAATGAACCTGTTTTATAAGAAACATTACCAAAACGTTGTTCAAGATAAGTATAAATAGAAGTAAGGTTTAAGCGGTAATAAACAGGCATTAAAATGTTGGCGATGATTGCATAACCGATTAAGTATCCAAACACAATTTGCATATAAGAAAATCCACCTCCTAATTCCAGTTTCGAGTAAACAGCTCCCGGAACTGACATAAACGTAACTCCCGAAAGCGAAGCCCCAATCATTCCATAAGCAACTACATACCACCTGCTGGATTTATTTCCAATAAAATATGATTCATTATTTGCGTTACGGCTCGTTATCCAAACTATTAAAAACAGCAATGCTGAATAAACCAATACAGTAATAAGAATAAGCGTTGGAGACATAATAATTTTGTGGAGCAAACATAAATATTTGTGAGCGGAACATGTTTCTATAAAATAAAAGTTGTTAACGAAGCTTTAAGCTCCACGCGATAACAATTTTATTTAACTCATTCTCCTATTTTTGCCACCTGATTATTATTTTAGAATGCCGGTATCATTAGTCACAGGAGGAGCAGGTTTTATTGGTGCCCATGTCACCAACGAATTAGTGAAAGCAGGTCATCGTGTTATTGTGCTCGATGATTTAAGCGGTGGTTTTGAAGAAAACGTAAATACAAATGCAGTTTTTATCAAAGGTTCCATTCTTGATACTGCATTGCTTGCAAAACTTTTTGAAGAAAATAAATTCGATTACGTTTATCACCTCGCTGCTTATGCTGCTGAAGGTTTGAGTCATTTCATCCGCAATTTTAATTACAACAATAATTTAATCGGCAGCATCAATCTCATCAATGAATCTATCAAACATAAAATAAAATGTTTTGTGTTCACATCTTCCATTGCAGTGTATGGCAAAGGGCAGTTGCCTATGAAGGAAGATATGATTCCAACACCTGAAGATCCGTATGGTGTGAGCAAGTATGCAGTAGAACTGGATTTGAAATGTGCGTATGAAATGTTTGGTTTGAACTATGTCATCTTTCGTCCGCACAATGTTTACGGTGAGTATCAGAACCTTGGTGACAAGTATCGTAATGTGGTGGGTATTTTTATGAATCAGTTAATGCAGGGCAATCCGCTTTCTGTTTTTGGTGATGGATTGCAGACACGTGCTTTCAGTTATATCGGTGATGTAGCACCACATATTGCAAACAGTGTTAATGTTCCAAAATCATATAACCAGGTTTTTAATATCGGTGCTGATAAAGAATTTACCGTTAAGGAATTAGCAGACACAGTAAGTGAAGCAATGGGAATGAAAGGCAGCATTCGTTTTTTACCTCCACGCAATGAAGTGATGCATGCTTACGCAGATCATAGCAAAGCACGCGAAGTTTTTGGATTGGGTGCGGCAATGTCATTGAAGGAAGGAATAAATAAGATGGTGGGATGGGCAAAAAAAACAGGCATTAAAAAAAGTTCAAAATTTGAAGGGATTGAAATCACTGAAAAACTTCCTTCGTTCTGGATGGAAGATTAACTATGCCAAAAATTCTTTTTGTTGCTGCACACCGTCCGGGTAGAAGTCCGAGCCAGCGTTTTCGTTTCGAACAATACCTTCCTTTTTTAAAAGAAAACGGATACGAGTATGATTTCTCTTATTTGATCTCGGAAAAAGACGATAAAATCTTTTACCAGCCTGGTAACATCAGCAATAAAATTTTCTTTTTCGCAAAAAGTATTTACAAGCGCATTAGTGATGCAATCAGTGCAAATAATTACGACATTATTTTCGTGCAGCGTGAAGCATTCATGACCGGTTCCACTTTTTTTGAAAAGCGGTTCAGCAAATCAAAAGCGAAATTGATTTTTGATTTTGATGATGCTATCTGGCATCTGGATATTTCAGATGCCAATAAAAAATTTGAATGGCTGAAGCATCCGGGCAAAACAGCGGAGATAATAAGCGTTGCTGACCTTGTGATTGCCGGTAATCAATACCTCGCAGATTATGCAAGGCATCACAATGATCATATCGTAATTATTCCAACAACGATTGACACTTCAGAATACATTCCGCGTAAGCGTGAATCAAATAATAATGCTGTTTGTATTGGCTGGAGTGGAAGCCTTACAACAATTAAACATTTTGAGATGGCTGTTCCATTTTTAAAAATGGTGAAAAATAAATTTGGTGATCGGATTCGCATAAAAGTAATTGGCGACAACAGTTATACAAACGAAGAGTTAAATATTAAAGGAATAAACTGGAATAAACAGGATGAATTAAAAGAGTTGAATGAAATTGATATTGGAATTATGCCCTTGCCTGATGATGAATGGTCGAAAGGAAAATGCGGATTGAAAGGATTGCAATACATGGCGCTTGGCATTGCAACAGTGATGTCACCGGTGGGAGTAAATTCTGAAATAATTCAGGATGGTATGAATGGATTTCTTGCTTCCACCAATGAAGAATGGTTTGAAAAAATTTCTATGTTGATTGAAAGTGAATCATTGCGTAATAAAATTGCAGAAGCAGGAAGGATGACGGTTGAAGTAAAATATTCGGTTAATGCGCAAAAGGGAAACTACCTTAAGTATTTTAAGGAACTTATAAACTAATATCGGTTATATATTGCTAATGTTATTAATGAATAAGATAAAGTAAATTTGTAATCATATTCCCACCCAATGAAAAAAACTCGTGAATTAACAGCTATCATTGAACGCGAAGGCAATGGATACGTTTCCTTATGTCCCGAATTGGATATTGCCAGTCAGGGAGAAACTATTGAAGAAGCCCGTAATAATTTACAGGAAGCATTGGAGCTTTTTTTTGAAACAGCATCTGACAATGAGATCAAAGACCGGTTGCAGGATGAATTTCTTATAACACGATTAAGCGTTGTTGTGAGATAATAAACTCATGAAAAAACTTTCAGGCAAAGATGTATGCAAAATATTATCACGATTTGGATTTGATAACGTCCGACAACGCGGAAGTCATATAATCATGCAAAAGAAAACCGATAACTCAACTGTTACTGTACCAGTTCCTGACCATAAAGAATTAAAGGAAGGAACTTTGAGATCAATCATAAGGCAATCAGGAATATCAAAACAAGAATTTGAAAAATAAATTTGAAATCAAGACAGACAAACTTTGAACCTTAAACTTTAAACTTACAATATGGAAGCAATAAAAGAACCCGTAAAAAACACAGCACTCACAGCAGTACACTCAAACTCAGGAGCTAAGATGGCTCCCTTTGCGGGATACATGATGCCGATACAATACACCGGTATTAATGATGAACATGAAACAGTAAGAAACAGCGTGGGAATTTTTGATGTGTCTCACATGGGCGAATTTATTTTGAAAGGAGAAAATGCACTTGATCTTATTCAGCGTATAACAAGTAATGATGCTTCAAAACTAACTGACGGAAAAGCACAGTACAGTTGTTTCCCGAATGAAGAGGGAGGAATTGTAGATGATTTGA
>JANLUX010000067.1:0-7124 GCA_031363705.1 Bacteroidota bacterium | reverse complement strand
TAAAGTTGAGTTTTTCTTTTCCCTCCTTCACATCTTTTTCCAGCAGCCAAGCTACTGGTTGAACATTTGCATACAACGGATAAACAGTCGTGTTACTGTGGCAGTCGTAACAGGCATCTTTTAGAAGCGCATGTATGTTATCAGGAATGTCATACGTATTTGAAATATCTGTTTGCAATACCTGCCCGTTTTCATTCCGGGCAGGCTGTATAAATTGAATAACAATAAATACAACAAGTATTGCAAACAATATTATTTTAAAAATACGCATCACTATTATTTAAGCTCTTCCTTCATCGAACCGCAAGTCGGCATCTTTTTACCCATATAAGGATTTTTAACTCCTTTTGCTGCACTCAGCCACATTGCGCCTTTACCATCATTAGCCATCGGACAAAAGAATTTGTACAATGGATTGGGACTGCCGAATGCTTTCACCAAATCATAGATGTCTGTACTAAGAATTACAAAATGTTCACGCTGATGTTCAATTTTACTTCCATTGGCACCAATATGCTCTGCGTGCTCCATTGCATCCTCTTCCACATCCTGATACACTTTTAGTTGCTCTGCCGTTAAACCTTTCTTGTCAAAATTTTTAAATGCTGTTTCAAGCGCTGTTCCTGCTGCTGCCGCTTCCTTACCATTGTCAGCAACAAGTGCGTTCTTCAGGTGCAAATAGTGATCTACGATGTCTTTAATGGATGCTGCGGATTTCGCATCTGAAATGTTCGATGGCGGTGCTGCAGGTACTTTAGCTGGTGCCTCTTTTTTGTCATGATGATGTTCATGTTCTTGTGCCGTTGCGCTGAATGCTGCAATAACGAATGCAAGCATTGTGATCATTGATTTTTTCAATTTTTTGTTTTTATATATAATGTTAATTGAAATTTAAGTTGCTTCGTTTATAAGCAACACGAAAAACTCATTCACACAATGTATGATGAGCTGACTAAAAAACGATAATATTAAATCTGAAAACTGCGGATGGATATCCGAATGTCTGCTTTACCAGGCGGATGAAAAACGTTGAAAGCAAGCACATTTTTGCTTTGTTCAACGGGTAATAAATTAAATAAAGGAGTAATAACCGCAACCACACTTGCATACGGCTTTATTACATCAGGATTTTTATCTGAAGTAAACTGCCCTGTGGTATTGAAAAAGGTTAAGTGAAAGTCCTGGCAATCGTTGGTGGCTGATTGTTTTGTATGAGAACAACAGGTTTTATCTGAATGGATATTGCCTTCTTTAACATTACTGCAACATCCACCTGTACTAGTGGCACATAAAGCGGAGCATAGGTGCATATAACACATAACCACCAGCAAGAGGTAGCTTGTAAATTTAGCTATGAGGACGGTACATTTCAATGTAGAAAGCAAAACTAACCATTCAAGGTTAGTAAAACATGAAGTTTAAATTCAAAGGTTATCCTATTTTTTTTCCAAATCCATTCCACACACCGGACATTTACCGGGATTATCGTACGTTTTTCCTTTTTCACAATCCATAGGGCACAGATACAAGGCTGCTGATTGTGTTTCTATTGTTTTTACTTCTTCGGATTTGGTTTCCGTTTTTCCTGAATTGTTGCAGGAAGCAATGACAGTTGCTCCAAGTAGAATAATAAATGCAAATTTTCTCATTTTTTAATAAATTTTTGCGTGAAGATTTTATCTTGTGATTTAATTTGAATGAAATAGATGCCTTCTCGGAGATTGGCAATATCTAATATTGTACTTTGAGCGTTATTTAAATATTGGGTGACTACTATTTCACCTAAAAGATTTATTATTTCTGCTTTTGCGTTTTGTAAATTATTGGTTAGTTGCAAAGTAATTTGAGATGATACAGGATTTGGAAAAAATGAAAAATCACTGAGTTCAATTTCATTAGCAGATGTTATTACGGGCGTGTAAGTACCACTTCGATATTTTATCGTTCCTGAATTATCATCCTGCCACACAACAAAAATTTTCCCGTTGCTCAATGCAATATCTGCGTTAGTAATATCATTCAAGTCAACGGTATCATAAGCAGCGGGAAATCCGTTTGCAATATTGTTAGTGAAAAGAATGGGGAGTTGTGCAGAGCCGCTAATGGTTTGTTTCCAAACAATCGCCATTGCATTGCCATCACTTGCAATCCTGGGATAATTTTGCTGACCTAATCCCGGAATGTTTCCTGTCAGATTAGAAACTGTATTTACCGTACCGTTAGTTATAGAAGATTTGCTTAAATAATTGCGATAACTTCCGCTTCCGCCATTCATAAAAGTTAAATAGAGCGTATCTCCAATAATTACTCCATCAGGTCCGCTTGATGGACAACTCATAAGCATCCAATTGTTATTATCAACATTAAACCCACTGGTAAATGAAGAGTTATTGTTAGTGGAAATCCCTGTCCATATATCGCGGATGTTGCTGTTGTTATCACGATAAAGCATTGCTGAAATATTTCCTGTTGAAACAATTGCACCGGGGCAACAGTCGCAAACTTCGGCAGAACTTCCCCAGCCGCTTGCTTTGACATCAGTGGAAAATGTGTTTCCATAATCTGTTGACTTTGTAACTACCCATCTTGATTCAAGAAACGAGGAGTTGAATTTCATATAAGCAATCACAGGATTTCCCGTATCATCGACAGTAACAGTCGGGAAACGTGAAAGACTGTCTGCAATAAAAGCTAGCTCCACAGGTGTATTAAATGACAAGCCTCCATTGAAAGAAGATAAAATAAAAATGCGGTTGGTGTCACTGATTTCAGGAGTTCTTTTCACCACTACATATACCGTATCACCTTTTGAAGCAATGTCAGGTCCCATCCATCCGGCAGTTGCAACAGTGAGCCATGATGGATTTAATTTAACAGGCACTGTGAACATTGTTCCGTTCCATTTTGAAAAGAAAACAGATTCATCAGACATTCTTCCCCAGATTACCATTGGATTGCCTGCACCGTCCAAAGCCATTCTTGGATGCATATTGCCGTATGTATTTGTGGAAATATTCATTCCCATGTTCCATGTAATATTATTTTGAGCAAATGCGATTGTGCTGATACTGGCAAAAATGATGAGTAATATTTTTTTCATTGCTTGACTATTTTTTGGGTAAATACTTTATTGTTTGTTTTAACTTGTAAAAAATAAATGCCATTGCTGAGTTGTGAAACATTAAGTTTTGCATTCTCAGTATTCTCGATTTGTTTTGATAAAATTATTTCACCTAATACATTTATCAATTTTATTTCTGCTGAACGAATTTCATTTTGAAACTCAATTGATACAAAATTTGAAACAGGATTTGGGTAAGTAGTAAAATAATTTTCAATGTTGTTTTCTGAAATGCCGGTTGCTGTTGTGTCAATCACTAAAAAACTACCCATCATTCCATCATCTTCATGATGCAACAAATGACAGTGGTACATATAAGGAGTCATGTTATCTGCAAATGTTTCAAACTTTGCAATAAATTTTACGCTGTCATTTGGCATTACCAGTATTACATCTTTCCATCCGCGTTCCTCTGGCACTGGAGGCACTCCACTTTTTTCAATCACATTGAATTGTACATCATGAATGTGGAACGGGTGGGCTATTAAAGTTTTATTTACCAGTGTCCATATTTCTGTGGTGTTCAAATAAACTATTTCGTTAATGCTGTCAATGTTAAAAATTTCGTAGTTGAGCGCAAAGGGACCTTCAGCAAGATTTGGAATGTCAATAGGAAGATGTCGAATGGTATCCATTACAATCGTTCGGCTTACGGTTGCTAAAGCAGTATCTAATGGAGTGTAGGGAATAAGTGATGGAGGAATAGAAGTTATTGCGCCAACGGTGGACGGATAAATATTCAGTTTGAGCAAATCGAAATCTACACCGTTCAAAAAATTGCTTTCGTATTCCGGAATTGTGTCCGGACCTGTGCCAACTGTATCTGCACCATAAATTCCGGTTGGCAACTCACTACCATAATTTCTTAAATAAACAATCTGACCGGTCATTCCTGTAAGGTTCAAAAGAATTTCAGCACGTTCACCAGGAGAAATTTTCAAACGTGTTAAAGCCAACGAAGAGTCGCGCATACCACCATCTGTAGCAATCTGGTAAAATGTCTGACCGTTTGATAAACCAATATTAAATGACCGAAGGCTGCTGGCATTCAATAATCGCAAACGAATAACTTGTCCCGGTGCTACCAGGTATGCGCTCAATGTTCCATTCACAAAAAGCGAAGTGTCCATATCAGTTGCTATCGCAATCTGTTGCAGCACATCAAATGCTTTTGTTTGAAGAATTACCGGGAAATCATCTGTTCCATAAGTTCTCGGCAAAGCCAGCTGTGCTTCAGCGTTGTCTTTTACAATCAGCATTCCCGCAAGACCTTTTGAAATCTGTTGTTCCGTTTGACCCGCTCCGTGAGGATGATACCAATAAGTGGAAGCATTATTTCTAACTTCAAAAGACGGACTCCATGTTGTTCCCGGATTAATCTCCTGATGCGGTCCTCCATCATTCACAGCGGCAACATGCAAACCATGCCAGTGCATGGTAGTTATCACAGGCAAATTATTGATTACATTCAATGTGATGCTGTCCCCTTTGTTCACAATAACGGTAGGAGCCATCCAGCTTCCATTGATTCCATAAGTTGGAGTGGCTGATGTTCCGTAAAAAATCTGTGAACCTGCCTGAACAGTTAGGTTAAAACTTGTCCCTGTTAATGCAGGCGGGATGAACAATTGATTTTGCGCCTGTAATTCCAGACACCAAATAATTACAAATAATAAACCTAATTTTTTCACTTAGTAATGCTTATTTTTTTTGTGACAGCTTTGTTATTTGAATAAACCGAAACACTATAAATACTATTAGAAAAACCAACGGTTGAAACTTTTGCGAAACCTGCTGTTGAGTTACCTTTTGAGATTACCTTTCCGGAAACATCTATTACCAAATAATGAAAATTATTACCCGCCTTAGCATTGATATGTATTCCCTGTGTATTCTGATTAATGGTAAAAGGATTTATATTTTCACTTTCCATCAATCCCGCAGGATCATATATATGCATTATGAATGTGAGGGTATCAATTAGCATTGGAGTCATCGCATCCCACACGGCATAACGGACAACCGCAGTTCCATAATTAACATGTCCGGTGATATGCAGTAAAAGGAAACCATAGTCACCTGGAATAACAGGATTCATAGTGCTGCTGTCAAGTAATGTTGTATAGCAAAATGCATTGTCACAAACAGAAGCTTCCCACAATGACGGAACGTTTTCACTCACCTTTTGCCATTTTAAAGTGAGTGTGTTTGCTGTCAGGTTATGCTGTTCAATACTCAGTGTTTGCAGGTCTTCGAGGTAACCTGTTAACTCTATCGTATCATTTGGAACAATTGAATAAGACTGTGCATTAGTGATAACAGTAGCCGCAAAAAATACGGCTACTGTTAATTTTAAGCTTTTAATGAATTTCATTTGTTAGTGTTTAACTGCTATTTTACGAGTTACTGTTTGTCCGTTAGCGTTTAAGCGAATGAGATAATTTCCATTTGGTAATTCAGCAACGTTATATTCTTTTGTCACCAGACCATTTTGTTTCTCATCCATAATTACTGCAATCATTTTTCCTGTAATGTCGGCAACATCCATCTTAAGATTTGAAGACTCTTTCAAATTAATATTGATAGAAACATTTGCGTTTGCCGGATTTGGAAACACGCTGAAAGAAGAAACGGCAGAAGGTAATTCGTTAATGGTGGTTGTGCTATTTATGAAAGCCATGATTGAATCTCTCATTATGGTAGTATCACTGGTGCTGAAACTTAGAGTTGAAAACATTACCCTGTGGTCTGCTCCGGCTAACAACACAACTGTAGGCATACCGAAACCACCGTAATGTGCCACATGGGACGCACCATTATTCATAGGGGCATACAACGCAGATACACCACTGGAAGAAACCCAGGCTGAAGAATAAGAACAAAGAGTAGAATTCTGGTAAGGGAATGCATAGCCTTTAACCTTACCGGGGTACATGGCATTGATGTTATTTGCCATTGCCTGAATTTTTTGAGCAGGAGGCGGACAACTTGTGCAACTTGGCATGAAGAAGAAAAGCACAACGGCTTTTTCAGCATCCAAATCCGCAAAGAGGTCAACGGGATTTCCATTACAGTCTGGACCACTGAACTGCATAGCTGTGGTTTGTGCTTGCGAAATGGAGGCAACAAGCATGAATACTAAAGTGAGAATTTTTATTTTTTTCATTTTACAATTAGTTTTTTAGTTTAATGATTATTAAATTTTGAAATATACGTAAGGAAATTTTGTTTGGAAATGGTATAACATACCTTAAGCCGTCAGAATACGGCTCACAAAAAGAAAAATCAAATAAGGAAAACTTTCTCCAATAAGTAAATGGGAACTTTGGGTTTAAAGAGTGGTGGATGATAAAAGCCGGAAACTAAATATAACGATGTTTCCGTTGGAAATACAATTTGTGTTTGAATATCAAACTCGAATTTTGGAATGGGAATTTTGAAGCTGAGCTGATTGCTTTTATTTAACTCATCACTTGCTTTCAAATGCGTTGTTTTATCCTTACAGCAATTGGGCTTCATTGATTTCTTCTTACACTTGCAAGGGTGCTCATCAAAAGAATAGAACGCAATGGCAGCAAGTTTACCACCACACCAATGCACACTTAAAGCCATTCCTGAATTTGTAATCAGGAATAAGAGCAGAAGTAATGAAGCGGATACCTTTTTCATTGGTAGTGCGAAGATAGGAGATTAATTAAATGATATGCAAGGAAATTTCATACCCATTTTGTGTCAGTGAATATTATCATAAACATGTTTTCACCAAAAAAGAAAAAAAGGGAACTAAATAATTTTTTTCATGTGTTCAGGCACTACTGTTTACAAAATACATATCAATCTCTCCCTTATACTTCGACTGAATTTTTCCTCGATGTCTGCAGATCATACTTTAACAACTCTTTTGCTTTTTCAATTCGCTATTCAAGAAAATAGTTTTCGATAGTCCTGCTTTCTACTGATAAAAACAAATAATCAGAAGTGTCTACTCATAATTAAGTTGTGT
>JANLUX010000054.1:0-6809 GCA_031363705.1 Bacteroidota bacterium | reverse complement strand
AAATATGTTATTTATTTTTAGAGATTAAAAATTCAATCTCAATCCAACATACGCACCGTGGCTGGTAACTTTTGATTTATCCAACACAACTACTGTATGAGTGGTTGTAACACCGTTCTGAGTGGTTGAATAAGTAGCCGTAGAATTTTTATCGCTTATATCAACAAGTCCGGTCACACCTCTGTAACCTACACCAACAGATAATGCAGGAACTACCCGAAAATCAAGACCGGCTCCATAGGCTACACCAAAGTCAGTAGGTTTAACTGCAAACTTGGTGTTTACTATTTCAGTATCACCGCTTGATTTACCTTTGATCTTAGCCCCTACATTAATACCTACCTGAGGACCTGCTGTTATATTAAAATTAACAGGCTTACTGATATTGGTATTTAATACCAGCATTAAAGGAATATTTATGTAAGAAACATCTATCCTTCGGTCAAGACCTTTATCAACATATTTTTGAGATAAGGTGTTGTACATCACCTCCAATTGGAGTGCGAAGTTCTTTGTCAAATTAGCACCTACATAGCCCCCGAATCCATATCCTAAAGTGGCAGAAGTTTTTGCAACTGAAACATTGTTGTTTTCAGATGTGTTAATTTTAAAATTGGTGACCGAACCAAGTACACGTGTTCCGATATAAAAACGTGGTACTCCGAACTTAGATGTCTTTTCACCACCATTATCCTGCGGTGCAGGTGCTGCCGCTGGCGGAGTTTGTACTGCTGCAGGTGCTGGCGGTGTTACAGTTTCCGTAGCAGGCGTAGTAGTAGTTTGCTGTATTGTAGTAGTAGTGGTGGTTGACTGAGCATGGGCATTATATCCAAATAATGCACTTGCTATTGATAATACAATTAATTTCTTTTTCATGTTTATAGTATTTTGTTTAGCATGACAAGTGAAAATACTGTTCCTTAAATTGTAAGGGGCAATATCGGTTTAAATGCTATGTTTTTTCTACATGCTGAGGTATTCACTACACAATAAGGGATTGAAATGAGAGGGTAGGTATGGCAACAAGTTTTATGATCAATTGATGAATAATTAATATTTAATTACGCTATTATGAAAACTCATCATGCACCCCTCGAAAAGATTGAAATGAAAACAATGGTTTCATGCCTGAACTCCTTGCTTGCGCAGGGGTTTGAAACGCAGTTTAAAGCGGTTAAGAATGGATTAAAATCATTGGCTTCTGAAAAAGTGTATACACCTGAAGAAGTGCAGGTATTGAATTTTTACAGGTTTGAAGGGGAATCAGACCCGGCAGATAACTCTATCGTGTATGCTATTGAAACCAATGATGGCGAAAGAGGAACACTGATAGATGCATACGGGCCTTACAGCGATACTAACGTGACTAAGTTTATGCAGATGGTGGAAGAAGTTAATAAAAAAACCCAGAAGGAGTAGTCGTTGTGATTATATATAAATGGGTTTTGGATTAGGTGACTTATTTTGTATGTAAAACAGGATTGAATAATTTAACTATACTTCAATAATTATAAAGGAAAATTTACCACATTCAATTCATTCATATTAACAATTCATAAGCGCATTCACTCTTATTTTTTCTAATGTATGCTTACTTAAAAATCTTGTATGTTCACCATATATATCATACCTTTACTATTTACTGAATTGTATTTTAGTAATCTAAAAAATCAAGCACTGGAAAATTCACTGCCGAGTCAGGTAAATGAATTCAAATAAGTGTTTAGCTGAATCAATATTTTATCACAGCTAAATAATCGGCATAAATTAAATTTAAAATCAAAAAAAAAATATATAATATGAAATGCATTACTATGATAAATCATTCAATTGATAAGAAAGTGTTTGTGATACTTACCTTATTTTTTGTGTTTTGGAGAGTATTAATTGCCGGGGCGCAAACTTTTCCTTCAGGATTCAATCAACAGTTGGTGGCAAGTGGTTTTACCAAACCCACGGTGTTTGCCTTTGCACCTGATGGCCGTTTATTTGTAGCAGAACAAACAGGCCGGGTTAAAATTATTAAGAATGGCAGCGTGCTTACCCGTCCGTTTATAAGAGTTAACGTGAGTTCTATCGGTGAACGCGGCTTGCTTGGTATTGCTTTCGATCCGGCTTTTACCACTAACCATTATGTATATCTCTATTACACTTTGGCAAGTAAAGTAAACAACAGGATAAGCCGTTTTACAGCAAGCGGAGATACCGTGGTGCCAGGCAGTGAAACGGTGGTGCTTGACCTGGATTCGATAAGCAACGTTAATCACAACGGTGGTTTTATGCAATTCGGACCGGATGGAAAACTTTACGTTTGTGCAGGGGATAACAGGGTGGATGCCAATGCTCAGAACCTTGACACTTACTTAGGAAAAATTTTACGTATTAATAAAGATGGAAGCATACCTGCCGGCAACCCTTTTACAACCGGAAGCACAAAACGCAGAAGTGTATGGGCTTATGGTGTGAGGAATCCTTACACGCTGGCATTTCAACCCGGCACAGGGCGTTTTTTTATGAATGATGTAGGTACTTCTTACTGGGAAGAAGTGAATAATTGCACTACCGGAGGAAATAATTATGGATGGCCTCACGCTGAAGGGATGAGCACTAATCCTAATTACACTAACCCTATATATACTTATCCACACGGCTCAGCCATTGGAGAAGGTTGTGCTATTACCGGAGGAACTTTCTTTAGCCCTGCTTCTACAAATTATCCGGGTGCTTATATGGGTAAATATTTTTTCCTCGATTTCTGCGGTAACTGGATAGATATGTTATCCATCAGCGGCACCAGTGTTACACGATCCAACTTTGCTACGGGGATTGCAGGTTTTGCTCTTGGAATGACGGTGGGACCTGATGGAAATATTTATTACATGTCAAGAGCTACAGGGTCTGTTTACAAAATTATTTTTGGTCCACCTGTGTTTACATCCATATTGAATCCGGTTGCTGACGCTTATGTGCGGGGAGGTACCTATTCAAACACCAATTATGGCGCCACCACCAACCTTTTTACCCAGATGAATACAGGTGCTGCATCCAACTATGAAACTTTTGTTCGCTTTGATCTCACATCATTCAGCGGAACTGTTTCTTCTGCCAAATTGAGGATATACGGAGGGTTGAACAACACCAATATTCCGAGTCTGGATGTAGAAGCACATAACTCATCCAATATTACGTGGCAGGAAAACGCTATTACATGGAATACCAAACCCGCAGCAGACGCCAATATTCTGGCAACTACTACTATTTCCGGAACTGCGAAGGGGTATTATGAATGGGATATCACTTCAAAGATCAATACCTTGAAAAATGCAGGTGCCACAGCAGTTACAATCAAATTAAACAACACAGCTGCTACCGGAACCCGTGCAGTGTTTAGTTCCAGGGAGGCAATCAATAATAAACCACAGTTAGTGATTGAATATACAACACCACGACTGATGGATGACACACAAACCGATGCAAACCTTGCTGCAGACTTCGATATTTTTCCTAATCCTGCCGGCAATTTCTTCAATATCTCATTGAAAAATATTAAGGGTAATGCCACTATGGGGATTTATGATCTCAAAGGACAGTTGCTGATGAAAAAGTTAATTGAAAACAGCAGCTATGAGCGCATAGATACTGAAAGTCTGGAGAATGGAATTTACCTTGTTACAGTTACTGACGAGAAAGAAATTATCACGAAAAAAGTTTTTGTCAATAAGGGAGGAGAATAAGTTTAAAATACTGGCAAAAAGATTTTCAAACATTCTCATTATTTCCGCACCGATTGCACGGGCAACTCACCACGTTCAATTTGTTGAACGATGGTTTCAATCATTGCATCTTCTCCTTGGGCATCGTAGTCATCTTTCAGGTTCTCACCAAATAAACGAGCCAGGCTTTGCCAGAAAAATGCCTGGAAAGAACCGCGTAGTTCTTTTACCAGATAATAAGAAGTACTGCCTGTTTGGCGGTCTACAAGCTTGATTAAAATCCGACCCTGGTTGATGGTTAAGTTTTTGATATCTTTTTCAAAATCATTTTTCAATTGTTTCTCGGTAGCTTTTATAAAACGTTTCTTATCCCGTTCATTGGAAATATGCTGAATGCTGTCGTTAACATATTTTAATTGAGTTTCTGCAAGGCGGGCATAGGGATACGCACGCAACACATCTCTTCTCAACTTAAGATAAGATTTTAACTGGGCAGCCGCTTCAGGTGACAGTGTTGCAATAATTTCAACAGGTGCAAGATTGATTAATGGAATAGTGTCACCGTCAATAACAGTTGCCAGTGTTTTATAACGGCCATCAGGCATTTTCAACTGTGCCTTTGCAATCACTGAAAAACAAAATATAAAGTAGAGCGAGAAGACTTTACGCATGCAATTGCTTAGTCAAGATTTAAGCCGTTTTATTGGACGCAGAATAAAAGATGAGAATAGAATTGGAATCGTTTTCATTTATGGACACAGATTAACAGATGAGAACAGATTTGAATTGTTTTCATATTTATATAAATCAAACTATGAACGGTTCTGTTTCCATTTAGAAAAACTTTCATTTGATGTATTTATTTGAACAACGGATGAAGTAGCAGAAGATTGTATGTATTCAGCCACTAAGGCAGCTGCTAATTGTTCTTCCTCGCTTCCCTCCTGCCTTAACATTTCCGGCTTAAAATAATTGTTCACAAAGTGTGTATCAAAATTTCCGCTTGTGAAAGCCTGATGTTTCATTACAAAACTGCAAAAAGGCAAAGTGGTTTGCGGTCCCACAATGATATATTCATCAATAGCACGAATCATGCGCTGGATTGCTTCCTGGCGATTACTCCCATAAGTAATAAGCTTTGCAATCATTGGGTCATAATAAATGGGGATGTTCATTCCTTCTTCAAAACCATCATCCACTCTTACACCAGGACCTTGCGGACGGATGTAGCGGATAAGTTTACCAATATCAGGTAAAAAATTATTTGCAGGATCTTCAGCATACACCCGCACTTCAATGGCATGACCGTTTATTTTTAAATCATCCTGAGCGAAACTTAATTTTTCACCCTGTGCAACTTTAATCTGTTCCTTCACCAAGTCAAGTCCCGTTATCATTTCCGTTACCGGATGCTCTACCTGCAACCGTGTGTTCATCTCAAGAAAATAAAAATTTTTATTTTCATCCAAAAGAAATTCAACGGTACCAGCACCTACATAATTACAAGCTTTAGCTACCTGTACTGCACACCGTCCCATCTCTTTTCTTATCTCAGGAGTCAGCACTGAAGAAGGCGCTTCTTCCACCACCTTCTGGTGCCTGCGTTGCACTGAACATTCGCGCTCAAACAAATGAACAATATTGCCATGAGTATCTCCCAACACCTGTATTTCAATATGGCGTGGTGATGTTACATAGCGCTAAATAAAAACAGAACCATCACCAAAGGCAGAGGTTGCTTCACTCACCGCCATTTTCATCATCTCTTCAAATTGTTCTGCTTTATCAACGATACGCATACCCTTACCACCACCACCTGCAGAGGCTTTTATCAGAATGGGAAACCCAACTTCTTTAGCAACTTTTTTTGCCTCTGCCAAATCAGTGATGGCATAATCAGTTCCGGGAACTAATGGGATGTTATATTGTTTGGCTGCAGCTTTGGCTGCCAGCTTACTGCCCATCATTTCCATTGCTTCTGGTGAGGGACCAATTAATATTAAACCTGCTTCACGCACTGCACGGGCAAAACCTGCATTCTCCGATAGGAAACCATAACCGGGATGGATTGCCTGGGCTCCTGACTGTTGTGCTACCTCAATTATTTTATTCATCACCAGATAACTTTGTGAGGATGGAGGAGGACCAATGCAAAAAGATTCGTCAGCATACCGGACGTGCAATGCATTACGATCAGCTTCGGAGTAAACTGCTACGGTTGCAATGCCCATTTCACGTGCTGAACGCATAATGCGTAAGGCGATTTCTCCCCGGTTGGCGACAAGTATTTTAGTGAATTTCATTGTTTTTTTCCGTAGTAAGTAGATAGTATAAAGTAGAAAGGCAAAAATAAGCAACTCTTATTGTTAGTTGAAAGTAAAGTGTAGGAAGTAGAATGGAAATAATACTTGTTATTGTGAGTAGAAAGTAAAGAGTAGGAAGTAGAAAGGAAATAATACTTGTTAGTAGAATCAATTCTTCTATCTACTATCTACTATCTACTTTCTACAATAATTCAGATATTTTTTCCTTGCTCTCGTTAAAAGATTTATCACCACGAGGTGGAATTGTACCGAAAAGATGATCCCAAATGGGAAGGCTTACTGCGAAGGCAGTATTATCAGCTTTATAATGATGCAAAGCATGATGGGTCCACAACATACGGAAAAAATTTTTAGGAGGTCGAAAGCGATGCACCGCATAATGAACGGCAAGATAAATACAATAGCCTGTCAGGAAACCGGGATAAAATAAGAATACTGTATCATTCATCAATAAGCGAAAAACGCTGTAGAAAAAAACAGCAAGCACGATGGAAATAACAGGTGGCATCACTAATCGTTCTTTATCACGCGGATACTCATGATGCACTCCGTGAATTTTATATTTAAACTCCTGTTGCTTTTCCGTTTTTGCTTCAAAATGAAAAAGGAAACGATGGATGGCGTATTCAACCAGAGAAAAAGTAACCATACCCAATGGAACCAGGTAGAACGCACGCTCTAATGGGAGTGTAGTATATAATCCGGCATACCCTAATATTGCTACAGCAACAGCGAGATACAAGGTAATGGGAACTGCAACATGAGTGCGGGT
>JANLUX010000049.1:0-5141 GCA_031363705.1 Bacteroidota bacterium | reverse complement strand
GAAAGGAGTTGTTGATTCAAGTTTTTTACTTTTTTACATTCTATAACAAACATACAAAAGGAGAATAGGATTACTTCATATCTCCACCATAGATGAAATGTTTTGTAAGAGGCTATGTTGCGAACTCATAAATAGTTTCCTAAATGACAACTTGTATATGATTTTATTTCGTGATGGACTCCACAGCTATGAGAATGAAACACGGAAGGTTGGTGATAGCCGCGATCCCGATGGGTCGGGACTGAAAGACCGGACGCGCGGTTGGTTAATTAAAGTTTCAGATGCTGGTTTAATTTTTCTTTCGAGGGTAATTGGTTTGAGGGTCTAAAGAGTCGTGAATGATGGCATAAACAATAACGCTGTTTTCCTTTTCATTTACAGTAAAGTGAATCATGTAGGGAAATTTCTTAACGGGCAAACAACGAATATCATCATACCGGATTTGAAAGAATGGATTTTTGGTTAAAACAGTAAAAGAATTATTTACTTCCTTACTAAACCGTTTTCCTAAACCTTTTTGTTGTTCATTGTAGTACTCCACTCCCTTTTCTAAATCTTGCAAAGCTCTTTTTTCAAGAGCGATTTCAAAAAGCATTATTTGCCAATAAATTTATTTTTAACACTATCCCATTTAACAAAGTCATTTGCCTGGGCAGTTTTTTTTCTTTCTCTTACCAACTCTTTATGTGATTCGGGAATAGCTGTAACAGTAGTATTTGTTTTTTGGAGCGATTTAAAATAGTCCTGCACTTTTTTTAATATGGCAGTATCATTGGTTTCAACAATTAGTTGATGCAAGTAATTTTTTAATTCAGCGGTACTCATGTGAAATATTTAATACAAATATAGGACACAAATATATTTTTATATCTTTTCAGCCGGGTTTCCAATGAAAACTGATAAAACACTTAACATGAAAATAAATTATTATTCAGAAACAGATTCACTCTATATTGATTTCAGCTCGAGACCAAGCGCTGAGTCGGAAGAAATCAGGGATGGTGTTGTACTGGACTTTGATAAAAACGGTAATATCACCGGAGTGGATATTCAAAACGCCTCAAAAAAACTTGACCTTTCTTTTCTTGAGATGACAGCTATTCCTTTGCAAAAAACGAGGTTGGCTTCTTGAAAGGAGTTTACAGTTTACGGTTTACAGTTTACAGTTGCTGACGCACGACAACCGTAAACCGTAAACTGTAAACCGTAAACTATATCTTTGCCGACCAAACAATTTACGAGATGAATTTTGCTGTGATAACTGAGTTGCCTTTGTGGTTCAGTTTGTTTTGCTTAGGATTGGGAGCGTTTTACGCGTGGCTGTTTTATCGCAGGGAAAACCAGTTTGAGGAAGTTGCACTGTGGCAGAAACGTTTGATGGCTGTGTGCCGTTTCGGTTTGGTTACTGTCCTTTCATTTTTACTGCTAAGCCCGATGGTGCGCAGCATTAATCGTGAGGTGGAGAAACCGGTGATTATTGTAGCGCAGGATAATTCAGCTTCGGTGGTTAATAATAAAGACTCGGCTTCGTTTCGCCAAACGTATTCAGGTGAGTTGAAGAAACTGATCAATGATTTAAGCAGCAATTACGAGGTGCGGACTTATTCTTTTGGTGATAAGGTGAAGGACCAGGTGAATTTTGATTTTACGGATAAGGAAACGAATTTCAGTGCGCTGTATGATGAGCTGAATGTGCAGTTTGCCAACCGGAATGTGGGAGCCATTGTGGTGGCAAGTGATGGGTTGTATAACGAAGGAAGCAATCCGGTGTATGGTGTTCCGGGATTGAAGGTTCCTGTTTATACAATAGCATTAGGTGATACTAATGTGCACAAGGATTTGGTGCTCTCTGCTGTGAAGCATAACCGGGTTGCGTTTTTAGGCAATGCATTTCCTCTTGAAGTAGTTATTGATGCACGACAGTGTCAGGGAGAAAAAACTACGCTGACTGTACTTGAGGATTCGGCTGTAGTGTTTACGCGCACGGTGGATGTTGCAGGAAATAAATTTCATACTTCTGTACCGGTGTTGCTGGATGCGAAGATTAAAGGCATACATCATTATTCTGTTCGCTTGTCGAGGTTGAGTGATGAAGCTACATACTCTAACAATGCACAGGAAATTTTTATTGAAGTGGTGGAGAACAAGCAAAAGGTTTTGGTGCTTGCCAACGCGCCACATCCTGATATTGCTGCTTTTAAAAATGCAATTGAAACAAGTCAGAATTACGAATTAAAAGTGGAGTATGTTAAAGATTTTAACGGACGTTTGAATGATTACAATCTGGTGGTGATGTATCAACTACCTGCTGTTACCAATGTTGCTGCGCCAATTCTTGATAAGTTAAAACAAAGTGATATTGCAACTTTATTTGTGTTGGGTGCATCATCACAAATTAATTCATTTAACACTACAGGTTCAGGATTGGAAATTCAAAACGCACAAAATAAATTAAGTGAAGCGCAGGCTGTTGTTGCCAATGATTTTTCGTTGTTTACTTTGAGTGATGAACTGAAACATGCGATCGCCACTTATCCTCCGCTAATGTCACCATTCGGAGTTTACCAGACGCGTACGAATGTTTATACTTTATTAACGCAGCGCATTGGAATTGTAAACACGCAACAACCCCTCCTCTATTTCATGCAGGATGGAAACCGGAAGATTGGTGTGTTGTGCGGTGAAGGCTACTGGAAATGGAGATTGAGTGATTTTGAAGCGAATAAAAACACAACCCTCACCACTGAATTGGTTTCACGCATTGTTCAATATCTTTCTGTAAAAGAAAACCGTTCACCATTTCGTTTGAATGCAAAAACAAATTTCAGGGAGAATGAACCGCTGATGTTTGATGCGGAGTTGTATAATGAAAGTGATCAGCTGGTAAATACTCCCGAAGTGCGAATGAATATTACCAATGCATCAGGCAAACAATTTCCATTCACTTTCAGCAGAACGGATAAAGCATATACCTTGAATGCGGGATTGTTTCCTGTGGGACAATATAAATTCAGAGCAGAAACAAAACTGGGAGATAAGTTTTATGCACAAAACGGTGAGTTCAGTGTGAGTGCGTTGCAATTGGAAACAAGCAATACGGTTGCTGATCACCAGTTGTTATATGCATTATCAAACCGCACAGGAGGACAACTTTTTTATCCGAATCAAATGGAGCAATTGTTAAAAGCAATTGAAGCAAGGGAAGATGTGAAGCCTGTTTCATTCCAGCATAAAAAATTGAAAGATTTGGTGAGTATGCCTTTGGTTTTTGTGTTGATACTCTTGCTGGTGAGTATTGAGTGGTTTTTGAGAAAGAGGAATGGGTCTTATTAATAATCTTTATTCGTAACCTGAAACAAAAAACCCTGGTCAAATGACCAGGGGAGTTCGCAATTGTTTTGGATTTTCTGTGAACTTATTTTGCAATTTCAAAACTTTTAACTGACATGATTTTATTATCCTGCTCCACACTGATCAGGTATTTGCCATTCTCAAGGTGAAGATTATTTACATCAATAATATTGATACCACTATTTACTTTAACAGCATCCATTTTTGCCATTTCCTGGCCTAATAAATTCCGCACACGCATGGTAACAATTCCTGCTTGCTCCATATTCATCTTCACAGCAAAGTTGCCATTACTTGGGTTAGGATAAACGTTTGCTATTACATCACCTTTAATATTCTCCATCACTGAAGTTGCAGAAAAGCCAACTCTTAATTGATAAGTAATATCACTCTCAAAAGAATATCCGCCAAAATTTTCCTGTACACGCAATGCAATAATATAAGGTTGAACACGTGCCTGGCTGAGTACTGGAGTCCAGCTAACAGTACCGTATGAATTGCCTGACATATTAGTTACACTGAATATAGCTGGGTTCGAAGCGAGTTGAAATGCCTCACCATGTGCTGTAATAACAACAGGATTATTATCATTATCATTAGCTGTAATATTTAAAGTAAAAGCACTTCCCTGTGGAATATCAAATTGTTTTCCGCTATAAGGAAAAGTATTACTGCTGCCGGTAACAACAACAGGACTATTGATAGAAGGAATAACAATTATCTGCATATCTCTGCGTATTTCACCAATTGCCACACCAGCACGATATTCTGTTACTAACACACTCACTTCAAAATGTCCGAGTGTATTTGGAAGAAATGAAATTTCTCCGGTTGCAGAATTTATTGTAAAAGGCATTGAAGAATCAGAAGGTGGTAAAGTATATCCTGCTACATAGGTGGCACTTGAACTTAGAGGAATATCCAAAGTCCAGGCAATTGAATCACCGTCAGCATCAAAAGGAAGAGGGTTATAATTAAATGCAACCAATTCCTGTGCTATGGGTATTGGAGGATTTAAAAAAACAGGAGATGAATTAGAAGGATCAGCAAGAAAAGTGTTGTGAAGGTGAAATGATTCTCCTCCTGGTGTCATGTTTAAAATGGCAGCATTTCGGCAGCAGTCTTCATACCATACATCATAAGTTCCTGCAGCAGGAAATGTAATAGTGTCGATATAAGTATATTCTTCTACTCCATTACCGAAATTTACAGGAGCAGATAGATTAATAACTTTATCCTGTATCCATGTTCCACCTACTTCGGTATAATGAAAAGTTGTAGTCAGATACATTGGTACACCGAGTGTATCCCGATAAGCAGTTAATGTAACTTCATAACTAAGTCCACCAAGATTGCGTGAAGTGATTTGACCTCCCATCAGGTGAGAGGCAAAAGATGGCGCATAAGAAATTATACACAACAACAGTACAAGTAAATTTTTTTTCATGATGGTTTTGTTTGTTTGTTTTGAATATTTGGTGGAGTAAAAGTAACTTTTATTTGATTATTTCAAACATATAAAGCAAATAACTTTAGATATTCCAGATGTTCCTTCGAAATTTACATTTGGCGCCTATGCCGGATTTCTTGTAATATTGAAGATTACTACTCCTCACACGCTGATCATCATGAAAAAATTAATCTTAATTCTCAGTTGGATCTTATTAAATCTTCCAACTCAAAGTAAAGGACAAGTTTTAATGGAAAACTTTGACAGTGGAACTATTAATATGACAAGTAACGGTTTGCCCGGATTTAATGTTACTACTGCTTACCGCCAAAGCCTTCCT
>JANLUX010000034.1:0-9977 GCA_031363705.1 Bacteroidota bacterium | reverse complement strand
CAACAGTTGATATTGCTGGTTTAACCGGAGGAGTTTATTGTTTTTCTATTGATAATAATTCAAAACAATCTTTTAGCATAGTTAAGAATTGATGAAATACCTATTCGGTCACACCAACTCCTGCATTACACAGATATAATGTTTCTCCACCGGTCTGCTTAAAACAGCGAGTTCAAACTGATCACTTGCTTCTGTTAAATCCTGCAGATGTCCATCACGTGAAAGAATTTTGATCTGTTCTTCATTAGGATCGTAAGCACTGTTGCTTATTGTTCCGGTAAATGCAAGGAACTCTGCATCATGCTCGTTAATTTTCATTTGCTGCATTGCTTTTGCTCGATAATTTTTTAGTGATGACTCTGGAAATGATTCTTTTTGAATTCTTATTTTATAGAGTTTCCGGTTTATCATTCCATTGCAAAGCATTGATAATACTTTATCATCATTTTGTGTCCACATTTTAATGGAAGCATGGATATCATAATCATCTAACAAGGCATATTGATCCAACAGTTCAGGTTTTGAATTAAAATCATTTAACGTGTAAGTGTTTTTAAGAAATTTTTTAAATGAATCGGGAGCGAACAAATCTTTTCCTTCCATGATTTTTTCTTTTGCGCGCTTCAATATCATCACTAATAATCGCTCAGCAGAAATAACAGTTTTGTGAAGATAAACCTGCCAATACATTAATCGTCTCGCGATGATAAATTTTTCAATGGAATAAATCCCTTTCTCTTCTATCACCAGCTCATCATTAAAAACATCCAGCATCTTGATAATTCTTTCCGATTCAATATTGCCTTCCACGCCAGTAAAAAAACTATCACGATTGAGATAATCCAACCGGTCCATATCCAGCTGGCTGCTTACCAACTGGTGAAGAAATTTTTTATGATACGTTCCTTTAAAAACAGCAATTGCTAAAGTTAATTCGCCATTCATTTGTTCGTTAAGCGCATTCATAAACAATTCAGAAATCTGTTCATGTTTAACTCCTGTAACAATACTATCTTCCAATGCATGTGAAAAAGGCGCATGTCCTATATCATGTAAGAGTATAGCGATGCATACTGCTTTTGCTTCCTCCTCTGTAATCTCATGTCCTTTCGAACGGATGGTTTCAATCGCATTACACATCAGATGCAAGGCTCCTAATGCATGATGAAAGCGTGTGTGCAGTGCTCCGGGATACACCAGATGAGTTAAACCCAGCTGACGGATTCTCCTCAATCTTTGAAAATAAGGATGCTCAATCAGATCAAAAATTATTTTGTAAGGTATGGTGATAAAACCATAAACGGGGTCGTTAAAAATTTTTCTTTTTGTCAAGTGTCTTTACTCAATACTATTTCCAGGCAAATATCGTTAAAGCACCTTATTCCCCTCAACTAAACTAAATTTGCCCTCACAAACGTGGGCATTTTTATTGTACACGAACATAATAAAACAATAAAATAATAAATGGAAAAACTAAGAATTCTTTGGGCTGATGATGAGATAGATTTGTTGAAGCCGCATGTGCTTTTTTTACAGGATAAAGGTTATGATGTAAAGACAGTGAGCAATGGACAGGACGCAATTGAGCAGGTAGGTAAAAATGATTATGACATTATTTTTCTTGATGAGAATATGCCCGGTTTAAGTGGATTGGAAACGCTTGTGAAAATTAAAAATGTGAATTCGAATATTCCTGTGATAATGATTACCAAGAGTGAAGAGGAATATATTATGGAAGAAGCAATCGGAAGCAAGATTGCTGATTATCTGATTAAGCCGGTTAATCCTAATCAGATTTTACTTTCTATAAAAAAGAATTTAGATAATAAGAGATTGATCTCAGAAAAAACCAATCAAAGTTATCAGCAGGAATTTCGCAACATTGGTATGTCAATGAGTGATCGCCTGAGTTTTAATGAGTGGGTGGAGGTTTATCGCAAATTAGTGTATTGGGAAATTGAATTGGAGAAAACCAATGACCAGGGGATGTATGATATCCTCACCATGCAAAAGAATGAAGCGAATAATCTCTTCAGCAAGTTTGTGGAGAATAATTATATGCAATGGTTAAAAAATCCAGATGCGGCTCCGTTGCTTTCACATCAGTTATTCAAGAAAAAAGTTTTTCCCTTTGTTGACTCAGGAGAGGAACCTGTATTTTTTATTTTAATTGATAACTTACGCTTAGACCAGTGGAAAACAATTCAGCCAACTATCCTTGAATATTTTAAAGTGGTGGAAGAAGATACCTATTGCAGTATTTTACCTACTGCAACACAATATGCACGTAATTCAATTTTTGCAGGATTGCTTCCTTCAGAAATCGAAAAACGTTTTCCACAGCTTTGGTTTAATGATGATGATGAGGGCGGAAAAAATATGCACGAAGAAGAATTTTTGGTTGATCAGATTCAACGTTTCAAAAAGACCTATAAACATTCTTATAATAAGATTACCAATTTTGATGCGGGTAAAAACCTTGTGGATGCAATACCCAATCTTTTTCAGAATAAATTAAATGTGATCGTTTACAATTTTGTTGACATGCTTTCGCATGCACGCACTGAGATGCAGGTGATACGTGAATTAGCTGACGATGAAAAAGCATATCGTTCCATTACATTAAGCTGGTTCGAACATTCACCATTACTTGAAACTTTAAAACGCATTGCACAAAAACCTTGCAAAGTAATTATCACTACTGATCATGGAACTATTCGTGTAAAAGAACCATCAAAAATTATTGGTGACAGAAACACCAATACAAACCTTCGTTACAAGCAGGGAAAAAATCTGAATTACGAAAAGAAAGATGTGCTTGAAATAAAAAAACCTGCTGATGCTTTTCTTCCACAATTAAATGTGAGCACCACTTATGTTTTTGTGAAAGGTGATAAGTTCTTCGCTTATCCAAACAATTTTAATTATTATGTAAATCATTATCGCAATACTTTCCAGCATGGAGGAATTTCTCCTGAAGAAATGCTGATACCGTTTATTTCTCTCACCAGTAAAGTATGATTGAAACTTTTGAAATTAATAGTATTGATGAACTCGATAATGTTGCAAGAGAAATAATCTCCAAAAGTAAACCGCACACTTTTTTTTCTTTGTTTGGAGAAATTGGAGCAGGCAAAACAACTTTAATTAAATCTTTTTGTAAACATTTAGGTGTTGATGAGAATGTAAGCAGTCCTACATTTTCAATTCTGAATGAATACTTACGTAACAATGGTGAATCCGTTTACCACTTTGATTTCTATCGTATTAAATCCGAATCAGAAGCATTTGACCTGGGTTATGAAAACTTTTTTTACAGTAATAATTATTGCTTCGTTGAATGGTCAGAAAAAATACCACACTTGTTAAATTTCCCAAAAGCAAGTATTTTTATCGAATCAAAAAACGGTACTCGTTCAATCCGGTTAATTACTGATTCTCCATAGCATTTCTCTCCCCACTCTTTTGGAGAGGGGTTAGGGATGAGGCGAATAACAAAAAAGCATGACTCAAAAAATACCAGGACTACAAGCTTTAGCACAACAAGGTGTGCTCATGCCACAGGAATCAGTTTTAGAAGTGAGCAAGCTCAAGAAAGATTTATTTATTGGCATACCGCGTGAAATTTCATTCCAGGAAAACAGGGTTCCATTAGTTCCTGAATCTGTTGCACTTTTAGTGAATAACGGTCACCGTATATTGATAGAAACGGATTTAGGTAAAAACGCAAACTTCACCGATTCAGACTATAGCGAAGCAGGAGCTCAAATTGCATATCATGCAGAAGAAGTTTATAAGGCTGATCTGATTCTGAAAGTTGCACCGCCTTCTATGGAAGAAGTGGATTTATTACAGGAGAAACAATCACTTATTTCTATTTTGCAAATTGCAATGCAGCCTCCCGGGTATATTCATCGCTTAAGCGCCAAGAAAATAACTGCTCTTGCTTACGAATGCATCAAAGATGAAACAGATATTTTTCCCGTGATACAGGCAATGAGCGAAATTGTTGGTAATGCCTCTATCTTAATTGCTGCGGAATATTTGAGCAGTGCTCACAGCGGAAAAGGTGAATTGTTGGGTGGTGTTACCGGAATTCCGCCCACTGATATTGTTATACTTGGTGCAGGTACTGTAGGCGAGTTTGCAGCACGTGCAGCAATGGGATTGGGTGCACGCGTTAAAGTTTTTGACAGCTCATTATATAAATTGAGAAGATTACAAAAGAATGTTGGCGCACGCGTTTACACTTCCATTCTCACTCCATCAGTTTTATTAAAAGCATTGCGTACCTGCGATGTAGCCATTGGCGCAGTGCTGGCTCGTGAAGGACGATCTCCGATAATTGTAACTGAAGAAATGGTTAGCGAAATGCGTTTCGGCTCAGTGATCATTGATGTAAGTATAGATCAAGGCGGATGTTTTGAAACTTCAGAAGTAACCAATCACAGTAATCCAATCTTCCGCAAATATGGAGTAATACATTATTGTGTACCAAACATAGCAAGCCGTGTGGCACGTACTGCTTCTTATGCGCTAAGCAATATTTTTACTCCCATGCTTTTAAACATGAGCGAAGAAGGTGGTATGGATGCATTGCTGTGGCGCGATAAATACATCCGCAGTTCCGCTTATCTATATCGCGGCACTGTAACCAACAAATACGTAGCTGAAGTTTGTAAAATGCCTTTCAGAGATTTGAATCTGCTGATGGCAACGAGGATTTGATAAAGTTTACTGTTTACCATTTACCGTTTTAAAACGGAGACCAACATTAAGCATCTAAAAAATTTCAAATGAAAATTACTCAATCTTAATAATTTTCTGAAGGTAGCGTTGCTTGCTATTGGTTAACCACATGAAATAATTTCCTGATTGATATTTTGTAAAATCAAATGAATAGCTGATACCCGGCTGCAAATTATCCTGACTAAAAAGCAATTGTCCTGTTGTATTATAAATTTCTCCTCTGATATTGTTAGCACTTGCAGGATCAAAATAAATAAACAGATAATCGCGAACAGGATTTGGCATGATTGTAATTTTTATTTCAGGATTCCATTCATCTATTCCTGCTGTTCCGTTAAAAACTGTGGTGGGTTCAGTAATGGTAACATGACCTGAATTAGGTCCTGTATTTCCAGGTTGTACCACGCCATAATAAGTTCCAAACATGGTGTAAGGGAATGCAGGATTTAATGAATCATCTAGCGTAACGAAATAAGCATAGATGCCATTGGGATAATCAGGAGTTACACAATAACGTCCGTTGCGTGCATCCAGATCTCCGGCACCTGCATTGTAAATATAATCTTCAATAAAACAACCTGCAGGATAGGTAACGCTCACAGCAGGTCCATTGATACGTGTTGTTGCAGTTGATAAAACGTAACTGCTTCTCATTCTTTTTATAGCTCCTGTTCCGTTGGTGTTGGTATAGGAATAAGCACCATAAATAGGAAAGCCGTCAAAGGCATAGCCGATGATAGGCGAATGATTTAAACTATCCGCATCATCATACAAACAAGTGGGACTTACGTGATGATGATATTCTCCCTGCTGTTGCGGGTGTCCGAGACAATTATCAAAACCCGGACCTTCCCAATAATAGGCGTTGCGGTTCCATATACCCTGGTTCATGTATGACTGAGCATCAGATACATTAAAAACACTTACACCATTTGACCACACTCCTGTATGTCCCAACCCAATAGTTGTTAATGTTCCGGTATTCTGTTGCGGATTGCGTGTAATTTTAAAAACAAAATTCTGGTTGCTTGGTACATTTGGATTTCCTCCCCACGGACCGATGCTATATCCGGGAATACAAGTACAACTCACATACACATTATTATTCGAATATTGTACAACCTGCACATTGGATGGAATGTTATTATATCCTGTTGCTCCGGTTGTGTTGCGAATCCATGAATAAATTTCAGGAGTAATTTGAGCAATTGTTTGAGTACCTGTTAGGATGAACAATGCAAGTAAGAGTTTTTTCATGTTGTAATTATTTATTGTTTAATAAGTTTTATCTGCGTTGATGTGTTACCAATAATTTTTAAAAAATAAATTCCGTTAGCAAGGAATGAAAAATCCTGCGATTCAATATTATCGCCCCTATAAATTGTTTTTCCAAAGCAATCACTCAGCTCCACCATATCATTTTCTTTTTTTGTTTTTAAATAAATATGACTGTAAAATGGATTAGGATAAGATCCGAAATTATTATTGTTAAATTCAATCTCATTGATTCCAACAGAAGTACAAAATGTACCGGATCCTATTAAGTTCGTCATTTCATTACATAAATAATTATAGTTAGTTATATCTGTTGAAGACAAGGTTCCGGTAAGCAAATCATTTGTTTCAAGAGAATCATTAGTGAGATTATAAAACTCCTGGTGACCGTAATCAAAATTCAAAAGTTTATATTCCATATTTCTCATTGCTTTTCCGTCACCGGAATCGGTAGTTGCTCTGAAAATTTCTGTAAATGCCCATGGTCTTATCTGCGTACTTTGATTTTTCAGTATAGGCAAAATGCTTTTACTGTCCACAGGTTTATTAACCGGTATTTGCGATTGCCAGGTAGTATCTCCCATCAATTCTAAAACCGTTGCAAATAAGTCAGCAGTATTTACCAATGCATCACTTACTCTGCCAGGATTTACAACTGATGGTCCTGAAATAATAAATGGTACATGAACACCATATTGATAAATGGTTCCTTTGGCTTGATTCACATTTGCAATCTGTGCTGTTTGAATTGCATTTCCGTTATCACCAATAAAAACAATATCAGTGCTGTCTAACTTCCCAAATACCTGTAACGAATCAAAAACTCTTCCCACTTCATGATCCAATGCTTCAAGCATTGCTTTGTAATATTTTTTGGGATACATATTGATATGAGGAATTGTTCCTGTCAACGTAGTATCAGAATACATTCCAGCAGGTGGCAAATGAAAAGGAGAATGGGGAGCATTGAAAGCAAGCCACAGGAAAAATGGTTGGGTGTTTTGAGCTTTCATCCATGCAATGGCATCATTGGCTGTTTCAGTTGTTGCATAAGTCGTAATTGTGCTTGACACACCATTGGTAACTTTTGTCCAGTTATAATAATTAGTGAGTGCACCAAGAAAATTTCCAGCATAATAATCGTAACCCATTACATTGGGATAAATTAAATGTGAAGCAGGCATCTGTGTTTGTAAATGCCATTTGCCAATTTGTGCTTTAGCAATATCAGGATCATAAATATTTAATAATCGCGGAATTGTTATTTCAGCAGTATCCAACTGATTGGAAGTTGGTCCGCCTACAACAGTACCCATTCCGGTCCGGAAACTATAACGCCCTGTAAAGATTCCTGAACGCGTGGGTGAACATAAAGGATTCGACATTGCATTTTTAAAACGAACTCCATTACTTAAAAGACTTCTTATATGTGGAATATTTGCAGTGTCAGCATGGTCTTCATAGAAACCACAATAGTCGGTACCTAAATCATCAGCAATAATGAGTAGTACGTTGTGTTGAGCTTTGGATAGGATTCCTGTTAGGACAAACAATAAGGTAAATAAAAGTTTCTTCATTCAGAGGGTTGTTTGAATTACAATATTTCAATGGTAATAAGACAGAAAAAATGAATCATGGTTTAATGGATTCATTTTCTTTCTACAAAGTAATACTATTTCATTTTACTTCCTGCCTTCTCTTTCGCTCTTGTGTCAGCAAATTCAATTCGCGACCCATTTGTCCACTGATAGAAGTATTTTCCTGCGACCTTCGCATGAGATAAGGCAACACGGCTTTCACAGGTCCGTAAGGAACATATTTGCATACATTATATCCTGCTTTAGCGAGATTAAAACTGATGTGATCGCTCATGCCTAACAGTTGTGAAAAATAAATACGTTGATCAGTGGGAGCAATATTATTTTGTTGCATCAGATGAACCAGCAACATGCTGCTCTGTTCATTATGTGTTCCTGCACAAATTGAAATGTGATCAATGTGTTCAACACAATATTTAAGTGCAGCATCATAGTCATCATCACTTGCTGCTTTGTCAGGTTGAATAGGCGAGGAATATCCAAGATCACTCGCTCTTTTACGTTCTTTCTCCATGTAAGCACCACGCACAATTTTTTCTCCCAGCTTGTAATTATTTGCAAGAGCATGCTGGTGAGATTGCTTTAAAAATTCCAAACGATCATGACGATACATTTGAATGGTGTTGTAAACTATCGCACGTTCTTTATTGAACAACTTCATCATATCAGTTGCCATGTCATCAATCGCCTGTTGAATCCAGGTTTCTTCCGCATCAATAAAAATGGGGACATTGTTTTTAAAAGCACGTTCACAAATATTTTTAACGCGTTGCTTTACTTTTGCGAATTCATTTTCTTCTTCTGCAGAAAGTTGTTTTCGTGCACTTACTTTTTCGAGTAAATCAAGTCGTGCTAAACCGGTAACTTTAAAAACACAGAATGAAATGTGCGGATCACCTTTCGCTCTTTCTACTGTTGCCAAAATTTCTTCAGCTGAATGATCAAACTCTGCCTCTTCTTCCTTGCCTTCCACCGAATAATCTAAAATACTACCAACATGAAACCGGGCAAGCTGCTCAACAGTTTCATAACATTCATTAATGTTCTCTCCTCCGCAAAAATGTTTAAACAATGTAGCTTTTACAATTCCCGAAATAGGCAAATGCAATTTTAATGCTATGTCAACCAATACCGGACCAGCCTTCACCAAAGTGTTATTGCTGATGGCTTTAAACAACCAGTAAGAGCGATTTATTTCCGCATCACTTTTATATTCAAAAGCATTTTTGATATTATCGAAAGAGACTTGTTGCATAGTTATTTAAGAAGGTCAAAAATAGGAGAAAGCAGCTTTCTGTCGTGTTGATACTCATCAGCGTAATATAATCGAATAAATTCAGTAATAAATTATCTCAAACTTTAATAAAATAAATCCTCCAATTATTAATCAAGAAAAATTATGTTTTATATTTGCATATTGTAAATACACTTTTAAATGAGAAACCACTTTACATACACCAGTACACTTCCTGGCTCGCTGCTCAAAGAGCTTGAAGAATTCGCACACAAATTAAAAACAACAAAAAAAAATCTTATTGAGAAAGCAGTAACCAATTATCTGGAAGAACTGAAGAGACAGGAATATATTAAGTCTTTTAAGAAAGCCAATAACGATAACGAAACGCTTTTAATTGCCGAAGAGGGAATTGCCGGATATAAAAAGATGCTTGAAAAATGAAGCAAAAAGAAATCTGGAATATTAACCTCGATCCAAGTAAAGGGAGGGAGCAAAAAGGTTATCGTCCTGCTGTAATTGTAAGCGGTAATGCAATGAATGATCACTTAGACGTTATTTTAATATGTCCCTTAACCACCATTATTAAAAATTATAAGGGTTGTCTTCTCCTCAAAAAAAATGAATTAAATAAGTTATCAAAAGATTCGGAAGTTTTAACTTTTCATATCAGGTCAATAGCAAAAGAGAGATTAATAAAAAAAGTGGGTGAAATATCCGATGAAGAACTTAAGCAAATTAAAGTTGGACTAATTGAAATTTTACATTATTGATTCCTGATTCCTATAAGAATGATTTCGTTTTATTTATCCTTCAGGAATTGAATAAGATATTTGTAAGTCAACACCACAAGAGTTAGATACATTTATTTCTCTCTTCCAACTCCCTACTATTCCCTAATTTTGATCCTTTCAATCATCTATGATTTTTAAACCATTCAATGAATGGGGACTTTTCAAAGAGAATCGCCCCTTAATAATTTCAGGACCCTGTGGTACAGAAACGCGTGATCAGGTTTTAGAAACAGCCCGTTTATTATCTCAGCAAAATATTCAGCTTTTCAGAGCCGGTGTCTGGAAACCACGCACACGGCCTGATTCGTTTGAAGGTGCAGGTGAGCA
>JANLUX010000029.1:0-2393 GCA_031363705.1 Bacteroidota bacterium | reverse complement strand
CAGCATAACCAAGGAGGTCAATAATATCTGGAGATGAAACTACTTTGTTCCAATCAAAATATTGTCCATTTGCAGAAATTGAAAAAACTGTAATTAACCAAATCAGTAAGCACTTTTTCATCGAGATTGGATTTTGATTGTACTAAAATACTATTATTTCATCATCTTTTAATTTAACAAAGTTTTTAGTTTTAGATTCTCACAAACAAAAAAGCCGGAATTGCTCCGGCTTTAATATTAAATAAAATATAAATTTATTTTTTACCTGGCTCCAGCAACTGGAAAAACTGATCGAGTTTTGGAAGGATAATTATCTCTGTTCTGCGGTTAACACTGCGACCCTCTGCTGTTGCATTATCACTCTTATTCACATATTGAGATCGTCCTCCGGCAGTCATACGCTCAGGCGCTACATTAAATTTCTTTTGCAAGGTTCTCACTACTTCGGTTGCACGCTTGGCGCTCAAATCCCAGTTATCCTGGATACATTCAGTTGCAATGGGAACATTATCCGTGTGTCCTTCCACTAATATATCAAGGTCTTTACGGTCATTAACAACAGAAGCAATTTTTCCCAGAACACTTTCAGCAGTTGAGTTAATTTTATAGCTACCTGATTTGAATAACATTTTATCAGAGATTGAAATATATACCACTCCTTTCTTTACTTCAATATTCACATCCTGGTCATTCACATCAGCAAGTGAACGTTTTAGGTTCATCACCAATGCAAGGTTGAGCGAATCTTTCTGTCGGATGGAAGCATTCAAATCATAAATCTGTTGATTCTGACTGTTGATAGCTTCTAATGATTTTTTAATACTCTCTGATTCCGTTTTGCTTATGATAGAGAGATCCGCCATACGGTCGAGCAGATTAGTATTTGTTTTCTTCAGATGATCAATTTCATCCTTCAGGCTTTGATTTTTAGTTTTCTGACTTACCAGTTCTGCATTCATGGCTGATAGTTCAGAGGCACATGCATCAGCGCGGGTGCGAAGAGAAATGTTGTTGCCCTCAAGTTGTTTATACTTTTTACGTGTTACACAGGATGAAAACATGCCTGTTATTAAAAGCAGCAGAAGAATTTTTTTCATTATCATTTTTGAGTTTTTCATGGGACAAAAATAATTCCAACCAACCAATATCTTTCATTTTGGGCAAACATTTACTCAATAACTTATTAACGGATTTTATATTACAGCTGTTGTGGTGCATAAGTCAATGGCATACAATTTTAGACTTCTTTATTTATGAGAACATCAATAATGCATAACATGAACAACAGGCAACTGCTTGCCACCTGTGCCAGATATGGTGTGATAGGCAGCGTAATTTTCGCAGGCTTTTTCCTGGTGATGAGGCTGGCAGGATTAGCCCATATAACTGAGCTGAGATTCTTTAACTACATCGCAATGTGTATTGTAAGTTTCTTTGCTTTAAAACAGACCACAATTCTTAATGGAAGACAGCCCAAATTTTTTATGGAGATGGCTATAATATTTTTAACCAGCACACTCTCCTTTGTATTTTTTGGAGTATTTATTTATCTCTACACGGTAGTTGATCCGTTTATCATAAACACTTTCACCACAATGTATCCGGGTTCGCTCGCGTTTGGAAGATTCAGTGCACCTATATTTATTGCCTCTGAAGGTATTGGATTGAGTTCTGTTGCAGCTCTGGGAATGACCTTTTTCTTCAGATGGTATAAGGAGAAAAGAAAAACACCTTCTGATATTCCACATGAATTAATATATTAGTGATTTAATTAAATCATTATAAGAATAGAGCAGGCTGAATCAACAGCCTGTTTTTTTATGCTTAATTTGCATTGTGCGAAAGCTGACAGTCACCATCATTACTAAAAACGAAGAACGGAATATTGCACGTTGCCTTGAGAGCGTTAAAAATGTGGCTGATGAAGTGGTAGTGGTTGATTCCGGATCCAATGATGAAACCGAAAGCATCTGCAAAAGATTTAATGTGAATTTTGTTTTTAAAAACTGGGAAGGATATGCTGCAGCTCGGAATCATGCTGCAAACATTGCACAAAATGACTGGATACTTGCGCTTGACGCGGATGAAGCGTTATCGGATCAATTGGCAAATTCAATTCTTGAGCAAAAGCAGTCGGATATTGAAAATGCCATTTCTTTTAACAGGCTCACAAATTATTGTGGAAAATGGATCCGGTATTGTGGATGGTATCCGGATGTAAAAGTTCGTTGGTATAACAGAAAAATTTTATCATGGCAAGGTATTATCCACGAAGGACTTTTTCCTGAACCAGCGGCTGTCACACATATAGATGGTGATTTATTGCATTTCAGTTATTATTCCATTTCTGAACACATTCAACAGGCAGATCGTTTTACAACACTCACAGCACA
>JANLUX010000022.1:0-4562 GCA_031363705.1 Bacteroidota bacterium | reverse complement strand
ACTTAAAAATATTTTTGTGAAACCTGTAACTACTCCTTACAGGATGCAGGTGAAAGAAGTGGAAACCGAAATTGAGAAATCTCTTACCTTGAAATGGAGAATGAATAACAGTGAATTAAGTAATAAGCAGGAAAAATTTATTGAGAAGATTGCAAGGTTCCTTTATAAAACTCCTGAAGCAAGCATTGAAGTACGGCCTCAATATTATACCTTAAAAGAAAAAGAACATATCTTATTTTTTGAAGCCAAGAAAAAATATTTTTTGCAGGTAAATAATATCAAAGGAAATACCCTGAGTGAGGATGACTCGGTGAATGTGGAAAGGATGTCAATTAAAGATTCAGCTTTTGTTAAATACCTGGATAAGCACTTAAAAAAATCTTTAACATTTACTGTTCAGGATAAATGCAAACAGTTGATTGATGAATCACTCGTTAACAATAAATTTAAGCAGCTTAACGAACATAGAGAAAATAAATTTCTTTCTTATTTCGATAAAAAAGATATTGGTAAGCGAATAAAGATGAACAAACCCGAAACCGTAATTCCTTACAATGGTTTTTCTTTATATAAAATTGAATATAAAGGTGAGATACCTAAAGAATTGAAAAAGGCTTATGATGAACTGGATGAGTTAAACGAAGAAAAGCCAAGAAGTAAATTCAAAGATGAACACGAAGAAAATAAGGATAAGTTATAGAAGAAATTAAACAGGGTCTTGTTTGCCCCATTTTATTTTATCCCAAACCCGGTCATGGCAATAAAATAATATCATTGAATAAACAGTGCTCACTGCAATAAAACCAAAAGCAATTCTTGGCCTTCCTGTTACATAATAGACAAATGCAAATTCCATTATGCTGATAAGAATTCGGAAAGTAATGGTTTTTAAAATGGAACGCTGCACTGTCTCCACCGATGGATCATGATGAAACATCAACTTTCTTTTTTTAACGAGAGTTTTTTTGGGTGTCTGCACTGTTTTGAATTTATTAATTAAGAAATTATTTTTTATAAAACTACTGCTTATTTCTTTTCTAACATATAAAGTACAGCATTTTTTGGAAATAACGATACGTGTCCACGGAAGCCATGACGGTATAAAACACGCTTGAGACAAAACATAAAAAATCCGTGAGTAATTATTAATACATCTGTGTTTTTTTCAGCTAACATCATATCCACAAATCTTTCTGCACGGTGCATTGTTTGTGACCTTGTTTCAGGCATCATTTTAAAATTAAAATACCATGCAATCCGTGAAAATATTTTTCGCATCAGTGTGGGCAGGTTAAGTTTAGCAAGTAAAAATGAAGCTGAAAGTACTTCAACAAGATCATCTGAAATAATTACCGGTCCCGGATAAATCATGTTGGCAGTTTGCAAAGCCCGAGGTTGGGAACTGGAATAACAGACAGGAAAATCTGCAGCCTTTATTTCTAATTTGGTAATTGCAGTTTGAGCGGTATCATAAGCTTTTCTTCCTTCTGTAAATGTAATTTCTGTTGTAAATCGTTTATATCTGTAATTAACTTTGGCATGCCTTACTATTCCAATTTTCATTACAAATAAAGTGGATCAACAATCATTTAAGAAATAAACGAACAGGGCTTCACTGAATGGAAGCCCTGTTAAAAGGAAAGTTATTTATTAAACTGCCCTGTTTCCCTTGATCACATTGAACAGGATAGAAATAATAGCTATTACCAATAGCAAATGAATAATAGATCCTGCACTGTAAGCAAAAAAACCAACTGCCAATGAGATGATCAGGATCACCGCGATAATGTAAAGTAGATTTGACATAACGTTTGTTTTTAAAGTACATGATTATTCAATTAAAACTAATGCCAGTTTTAAAATCATCAGTTAACGTTGCGATTATTCCGCAGTTTTTTAATCCGGTTGACGGAGAAGTATAGAAAGATTGAATGTTGACATTCCGATCTGCTATTCAAAAAAAATATACTTTTGAATTTATTCATTAATATTCACCAATAAAAGCATTATGAAAAAGTTAGCATTAGCCTCCCTTGTATTTTTATTTACGCTCACATCGTTCGCCCAGGAAGCAAAACCGGTTGTTAAAACTGAAAAGGACAATTCAGAAATAAAACAATTACAGGCTGAACGGGATACGTTAAAAGCTGAAATAAGACGGAAAACAATTGCAAATACAAAAGATAATAACAGGTTTGTAAAACTTCAGAACGAAAAGAAAAAACTGAAGGATCAATTGAAGACAGCAAAAAAATCTAAAAAAGAAGATAAGATTGATGCTTTGCAAACAAAAGTAGATGACAACCTGGAGGCAATTAAAGAACTGGAACCACAACTAAAAGAAGAAGAGAAAGAACTAGACCAACTTGAAAAAGATTTAAAGAATGCGGAGAAGGCACTCAAGTCAGCAAAAGACAAAGCAGCAAAAGAAAAAGCCAAAGGGAAAAAATAGGTCATGTAATGATGTAACAATAACCCTTGTTCTAAAAACAGAAGCAAGGGTTATTTTTTATTTTTAAAATTCTTTTGAGGAACCAACCTTTTATTAATCGCCTGTGTCTTTGAAAGATGTTTGGTTGTTAATTGCATTAATGAACCATTTAATTTCTGAAAATCTTTTTTATTAAAGGATACCGCTATCCATACTATGATTACAAAATAATATACGGGCGTATTAGGTCGTGCAAAATGATCTGACCAGAATTCAATTGATTTTATTTCATCAGGTGACTGATATAAGCCGGTAGTTTTTGTAAGCGTGTAAAAGTGAAGTATGAGAACTCTCAACTTCAGCATGGCATACGCAGTTACTAAAAACAAACCAATGATCATTGCAAACAATTTTCTTTTCGGGGTAAGAGGTGTGGCGACAATGAGCGCAAATAAAAAAGCTGTAGAAAGATATCCTATTCTGCGGCTATTGATAGGAAAAATCTCTGCTTTATAGTCATTGTTTTTTTGTAGCAATGATTTTTTTGAGAGATAAATCCTGGTGTCATAGCCAACTCCATATTCTTCTTTAAGCATAAGCACTCCTTCCTTTCCAAAATTTCCATATAACTTATTACCCATGTTGCGAAAGAAATTTTCATACTTCCTGTCAATTCCGGTTTGCGGAAGCAGCAATACAATGTAGGTGCTTGAAAAGATAACAAGAAATTTTATGATGATCGGAAAATTTTTCATGCAGGCTTAACTTTACTTACCACCCTTCTAACCCAAAGAAACCAATAGCCAATTCCTGCAATGATGAATATGATCTGCCATACTTCTATATGCATGGCTTCAAAAGATTGTGGACGATAAATGCCTGTGAGAAACAGCGTGGTAATACGTACAATATTGAGTAAAAAAAGAAATAACAAGCCAATTACAATACCTGATACTTTTTGCTTAACCAGTGACGGAAAAGCTAAAATCCCAGCTACAATCAATGCCATTGGTTCCAGTGCATCACAACCTTTGCGGATACTTACAGAAAATTGAGCGGATTTTATCGTGTCGTACAAAACACTGGTTTGATAACCGAATATATTCAGTGCTTTAGAAGAAAGCTGCGCATAAAAATTTACCAAAGGCTCGAAAACATTTTTCTCCATTGAAGGCATCCAGTAAATAATATAAAACACTATAATCTGCAATGCAATTAAAGATGCAATAACAAGGAACGGATGTTGGCTACGCCACCCTTTTATTTTTGATAAGATGTAATTTTTCATTAGTGCTTTCAATTAAGTTTAGTTGTTTAAGTGGTTGAAAATAGTTTAATTTAATATATGTGTTAACAGATTTATTGAAATAAAGCTTGTTTAATTCATATACATAAATTATGTTTGCTCCATCATTACCAATACCCCCTCAATTTAATACCCGGGCAATTTTTTAATTTATTATTATTTTATTAAGGATGTAAATACCATTTGCAATGGTATTTTCCTCGAATGGTGCTGATGATTTTCTGCAAAAACGGATGACTGTGTTTTAGTTTCCGCTAAAGCATTGTGTGATTTATAAACTATGTGTCTTATATTATAATAACTATTTAAACCATAAAATCAAAAAAACATTATGAAAACAAAAAAAAGCCAATCAAAGCGTTATTTGAAAAGTATCCTAACAATTAGCTGTCTCATTCTCTTGTTGTTGAAAATAACTTATACCAATGCTCGCCCGTTATATTTTACACCCACATGTGCAGAAAATTATTCTTACTGTACTGGACTAGCTTTGTATGAATATGAACAGGTTGGTGGACAGTATTATCATGACGATTCGCGTTTGCAGGGACGCTATAACACTTGTAGACAGGATTATAATAACTGCATGGGTGGTTATTGGCTGGGTGGTACGTGGATTTGGTACTCTGTAGATGCATATTTTCCAAAGTTTGGAGGAGGTATCGAAGGATTTACTCCGGGTGATGTACTAGGTTTAAGTGCAGGAAGATCTGACGGATCTTCATTTTTGTCTGGTGTGGCAAACGTGACTGCTGTCAACTTTTTAGTATATCCAGTAACCAATACCACTACCAATTTTAATGCGATAAATTGGACAGATATTGG
>JANLUX010000011.1:0-10904 GCA_031363705.1 Bacteroidota bacterium | reverse complement strand
TCCATAACAGAAATTGTTGAAACAAACAGCAAACAGTAATGTCGATAATAAGAGAGTAATATCCTTCACAAATCAAAAATAGTTATCTATTGAATTTAAATTTAATCTCCGTTGACGGTAATTAAAATGTAAAACAGATAATCAAAATTTCTGCCAGCAACAAGACGGGGAAATTCTTTTTGGTCAAATGTTTGATTACTGTTAATCCGTGATAATTTCCTTAAAGAAAAAGATCAGATTTTTTGCAATAATTTCTATTCTGCAGTTTCCGCTGTTTTCAAATGGCTTTGCATTGCTTTCGCATGAGGCCATTATTGATGCCACCTGGGAAAAATCAATCGTTCCCTTGCTTAAGCAAAAATATCCTGCTGCCACTAAGGAAGAATTACAAAATGCAAAAGCATTTGTATATGGAGGTTCACTGATTGCCGACATCGGATATTTTCCTTTTGGAAGCCTTCAATTCACCAATCTTGTTCACTATGTAAGGAGTGGCGATTTAATTACAAATGTTATAAATGAAGCACAAAACCTGAATGAATATGCTTTTGCAATAGGTATGCTTTGTCATTATGTTGCTGATGAATATGGACATTCCACAGGAACTAATCTTGCAGTGCCTATTCTCTTTCCAAAGCTCAAAGAAAAATTTGGCGATACTGTATCCTACGAACTGGCACACACTGCGCATGCCCGTGCTGAGTTTGGTTTTGATGTATTACAAACAGCCAAGGGAAATTATTCCCCTGAATCACAAATAAAATTTATTGGTTTTGAAGTGAGCGAGCCAGTTCTCGAAAGGGCCTTTTTGAAAACCTATGGAATGAAATTAAATGAAGTATTTAAAAGCTTTTCATTTGCTATCAATTCTTTTCGCTTTTCTGTGAAACAATTGTTTCCGGAATTAACAAGAGATGCATGGAAACTCAGAAGATCTGTAATTACAGAGGCAAATCCGCTTGCTGATAAAGCTTCTTACACAAAAAAAATAAAAAACAAGAGTTATAATAAAGGAGTTGTACCCCAGATCAAATCAAATTTAATTACCATTATTATCGGTATTATTCCTAAGATAGGTCCATTTAAAAAATTAAAGTTTAAAGAGCCTATTGATAAAGTGGAGAAAATATTTGAGCAAAGCTTTGAGAATATTTTAACAAACTATAACGCTGCTTTAAAAAAACTGCGTAGCGATACGATTGACCTCAGCAATATCAATTACGATACAGGTCATCCAAGTATGCAGGGCGAATACCGTCTTGCTGATAAGAGTCATTATTGTTTACTGAATAAGCATAAGAGCAAACAATTCCGTGAAGTGGATGCTCAGCTCAAAACCAATTTGCTTGAATATTATTCTAAACCCTCGACAAGCAGTAAAAACAAATTATACAAACAACGTAAAACTGCTAAAATGGTTGCTGCGTTGAAATCACATCATTAAATCCCTTCCGTTTCAGCTTTACCAATTAAGGAAGCCGTAAAATCTATTTTGTCAATGAGTGCTTTATTCTCTTTCAATATACCATGAAAAACAAAATATCCCAAAGCGATCAGCACTAATAAATCTTTGTCACTTATTTCTGCCTTGCTGATATCCACATGCAAATGCGCTTTTAACTTTGAAATTAATTTATAACGCACTATTTCTTTATTATTGGATGTTATAGAGAGACGTGTAAGTACCCGGTTTCTCAATCGCAGGTAGTAACGGTTTTCATTTTCAAACTGAATCAATATTTTGGTGCTGCCTAAAAAACGTTTCATTGTGGCAATCACTTTATCATCTTCTTCAACCACTGTAGTTGCGTTCCAGTAACCTTTATTACGGATGATGTAATTAATTTCTCCTGCTTTAATTTTTGCACGTCTTTTACCACACCTCATTTGTAATATGGTATTGCCATCGCTTTTAAGCAACAACTTTTTTTTCTTCCAGTCCCATATCAGGTGATTGGATAATAGCGTGTTTGGTGTATCCATTGTCTTTTCCTGAGCTATTCCATTTTCATACCAAAGTTGATGATAACCATTTGGAAAAATTATAACCAATAAAAAGTTGGTATGATAATATATAGAAAGTCTGATATTATTTCAAGTACAAGCGGTAAAATTATGAAGTTAAAAAACAATTTTTATTCGATGGGTTTTATAATACTGTTTCTTAATATTTCACTTTCGCAATGCAAGAACCAGGTTACTCAAAAGCTGGAATTCCCTTATGTAATTTCAAAGCCGGATGAAAAATATGTGCTACAGCATAATCTTTCAGAGGTATCAGGATTGAGTATTATAAGTGCTGATGAAGTAGCCCTGATTGATGATGAAAAGGGTTCCGTCTTTTATTATAACCTGAAGCAATCAGCCACCATGCGTGAAGTTTCTTTTTCAAAAGATGGTGACTACGAGGATTTAAAAGTGACAGGTGATACTGCTTATGTGCTGCGCAGTGATGGCACCTTGTACGAATTAAAAAATTTGCAGAAGGGCGGAGAAAGTATAGTTACAACAAAATTTAACACAGGGCTTTCTAAAGAAAATAATACTGAAGGCCTTGCCTATGATGATAAACGGGGAATGCTGCTGATTGCCTGTAAAGGAAAGCCGGCAATCAAGAGCAGTGGTGAAGATTATAAAGATAAAAAAGCGATCTATGGCTTTAATCTGGAAACAAAGCAACTGAGTGAGAAACCCATAATATTGATTGATGAGGTTGCAGTACGGAAGATGACCTACAGCATCCGCAAGAATGCGATTGACAAGATCATCCATTTTTACTCAAAAAACAGGCAAAGTGATTTTGAACCTTCAGGTTTAGCTGTTCATCCGATCAATCGCGACTTATATGTATTATCATCAGTAGGCAAGCTGCTTGTAATACTTGATCCACAGGGAAAGTTAAAGCATGTGGTAAAATTACCCCCTCAGCTTTTTAAGCAACCGGAGGGCATAGCTTTTGATTTATCAGGCAATATGTATATCTCGAATGAAGGAAGAAAAGGAAAAGGAAACATTTTAAAATTCCTTTATGAGAAAAAGTGATATATGTAGTAAACTGTTTCTATGGCTATAAAAAATATTCTTTTCTTTTTTCTGTTTTTTTGCATAGGAGGATGTGCATCTCAAAAACCATTTTACAACAAAAAAGAAAAAGAATGGAGCAGTCGTATAATGCCTGACACTCCATTAAAGTATTCAGTTTACCTCTTAGGTGGGTTTGGTGAAAAGAAGGAGTTTGCACCGGAAGTATTTAATATGCTTAACCATCATCGGGAAAAAGCAGATACCAATCACATTACTGTTTTTCTGAATGATGATGTAACGGGTAAGGGCATTCCGCCAGCAACAGATGCAACACGAAAAAAAAGCGAAGATCAACTGGATGCAAAGCTGGAGTATTTAAAAAATGACAAAGGCAGAATAGTATTTATTCCCGGTGATGAGTATAATATCCGAAAGAAAAAGAAGCGTCACGAGGCGGAACTCCGCGCCAGGCAGTACGTTGAACAAAAGCTGGGCAAAAAAAATATCTTCTTGCCTGAGCACGAATGTCCGGGACCGCAGGAGCTGGAATTAACTGATGATTTAACCGTAGTACCGCTGAATACTACTTACTGGACACTGGAAAAGGAAGATCGCAACAAAGATTGTGAACTGAAAAATTTTTCAGACTGGATGGATGAGGTAAAGGATGTGCTTGACAATAATCAGCGAAAAAATATATTAGTACTTGGTCATCATCCGTTGCTGAATGCTGGTAATTACGGAGGTTTTTACTCGCTTAAGCAACATCTGTTTCCGCTCACAGATTTAAATAAGAAACTGTATGTTCCATTACCGGTTATAGGTTCGTTGTATGTGTTTCTCAGATCAGGAATAGGAACGAATAGGGATATTGCGCACCCATGTTATAAAAAGATGCGAAAAAGCCTGATAAGAACGGTGAGGGAATTTAATAACGTGGTGTATGCATCAGGTCATGAAAATAATCTTCAATACTGGAAATACAATAAAGTAGATTTTATTATTACTAATTCCAGTAATGATGTAGAGTACGCAGCCCGACCAAAGCGTGCAAACTTCACTTACTCTGAAAGAGGTTTCACAAAAATCAGTTACCTGCAGAATGGTGAGGTATGGCTGGAGATATATGTGGCGGATAAGGAGATCCCGCAGGGTAAAGTTGTTTACCGTAAGCGGTTAAAAGATAATGTGTATGGCAAACCCAATGACAGCACACGCATAGAAAGCAGCTCGCAGATAGCTGACAGCACTATACTCATCGCAGCTGACAGTACGTTAGGAGCAAGTAAGTTTAAAAAATTCTGGCTGGGAGAACATTACCGCAAAGCATGGACGACACCTGTTGAAGTACCAGTGATTGATCTTCGAACGGAACAAGGTGGCTTAAAAATATTAAAGAAAGGCGGAGGAATGCAAACCAAGTCATTAAGGTTACGCAATCCGAAAGGCGAAGAATTTTATTTACGTTCCGTTATAAAATATCCGGAGCGATTACTTGGTGAAATAATGTTGAACACACTTGTTTCAGATGTTGTAAAGGATCAGACTTCCACCACTCACCCCTACTCTCCTTATGTTGTTGATGATCTTTCCCAATCAGCGGGAATATTACACAGCAATGCTAAAATGGTGTTTATCCCTAACGATAAGCTGCTTGCTGAATACCGTAAGGATTTTGCAAACACACTTGCCTTGTTTGAAAAACGGGCAGGAGGTAAATTAACACCTGAAGGAAACTTTGGTTATGCAAAAGAAGCAATAGGTTCGGATGAAATGCTGGAGAGCCTGCACAAGGATAATGGAGAGATGGTGGATGATTATGCATTCCTGAAAAGCCGTTTGTTTGATATGTGGATTCACGACTGGGACCGCCATGAAGGGCAATGGCAATGGGGTGTAATTGAATGCACTGAAAATACTGAACACTGTAAAGCATTAAAAGCAAAACAAAAATATTATGTACCGATACCTAAAGACCGTGATCAGGCATTTGCAAAATTTGATGGAGTAATACCATGGCTTGCTGGACGTAAATGGCTGGTGCGAAAATTCCAGCATTTCAATGATGATATACGTGATGTACCGGGATTTAATTTTAACGCCCGCAATATTGACCATGCATTGTTAACAGAATTGTCGCACGATGACTGGAACAGGATTTCCGCTGAATTAAATAGTGAACTCACCGATGAAAAGATTGAACATGCTATAAAGCAAATGCCGGAAGCAATTTACCGGTTAGATGGAGCCGAAATAATCAGCAAACTAAAATCCAGAAGGGATAAATTACAATCCATTGCTGACAGGTACTACTCTTACCTGGCAAAAGAAGTAGATGTGTTAGGAAGTGATAAGAAAGAAATTTTTGAGGTGACACGCATAGATAAGAATTTTACTGCTGTTAAAGTATTTGATTACTCCGGAGATAATAAAGGTCAATTATTGTTTGAGAGAACTTTTAAAAGGAACGAAACAAAAGAAATCAGGTTATATGGTTTGGGTGGAGAAGATGTTTTTCAAATCACAGGTAAGGTGAAGAAGGGAATATTAATAAGAGTGATGGGTGGAGACGAAAAAGACAGCATCATGGATGAATCGCGCGTGAGTGGATGGAGTCACAAAACAAAAGTGTATGACGACAAACATAAAAACACAATTGATCGCGGATGTGAGACACGCATTATTAAACCTGCTTCAGGGCATGAGAATGGTTATGATTTTTATGATAATGATTATAACCTGTTGGCCCCTGCAACTTTTTTCGGATACAATATTGATGATGGACTTTTCTTAGGGGGTGGTGTGGTACTTAGAAAAGAGAGCTTTCGAAAAAAACCTTATAAGTCTTTACAACGTATTGTAGCAAATGTTGCCGTTAATTCCGTTTCATTCAATGTACGCTATACAGGTGACTTTGTAGATGTTTTCGGCAAGTGGGGAATTAATACCGAAGCATCAGTACTGGCACCGAAAAGCAATAACAATTTTTTTGGCTTAGGCAATGAAACTGAACGGTTGCCTGTTTCAAGGTTGTATTACAAGCTTACACAAAATGAAGTAAATGTATTTCCCGGATTAAAAAGATATTTAGGAAGAAGACACTCTATAAAAACCGGACCTCATTATGAATATGTAAGCATTGAGAAAACCCCTGACAAGTTTATCACTTCAACAGATGGTCAGCAATACATCCATGATTTTACATCACGCAATTATGGCGGAGTAAAGTTAGAGTACCAGTTTATGCACGTAGATGATACCGTAATAACTTTGCGCGGAATAAAATGGAATACATCTGTGTTCATGCAGCGTGAATTTGAAGTTTCGTCATTAAGCTCAACAAAAATTGAAAGTCAACTTTGTCTTTATATTCCCTTTGGAATTCGTTCCACTGTGGCAGTACGGGCAGGTGGTGCAACCAGAATCGGAGATTTTGAATTTTATCAGGCAAGCACTTTAGGCGGTCAGGATATAAACCGTGGAAGTGGAAATTTAAGAGGTTATTTGCGCAACCGGTATTCTGGCAGAACCTCTGCTTATATTAATACTGATTTACGAATTAAACTATGGGGGTTCCGCACTTATTTGTTTCCGGCACATTTCGGTTTATTAGGATTTTATGATCAGGGCAGGGTTTGGAATGATAATGAAAACTCTAATGTATGGCATAACTCTTACGGTGGTGGTATCTGGTTTGATCCATTCGGAAAAGCGGTAGTCAACCTTACGTATGGAATCTCAAAGGAAGATAAATTGTTCAGTGTTGGCATAGGGTTTTTATTCTAAAATGAATGTTATTACGTAAATCTTTAAAAAATATGAGAAACAGGATAACATTAGCAATATTAATATCCATTTTTTATTGCTCAACTATACAGGCACAAACTAAGCATCAGAAAGATTCAACCGCTAAACAGATACAACATGTTATGGATAGCCTGCACGACTATTGTTATGTATGCACAAATCACGAACATTTAATTATTAAGCCGCCCTATACTAAAAGATTTGTGAAGGAGCTCCCTTTTTTGATAACATCAGGATTAACATTTGCAGGAGGTTTTTTAGCAGCAGCAGTTAATAAAACAGAACCTTATACGCGGGAGCAATTACTGAACAATACACCGGATATTAATTCCATAAACAGATTCGATCGTAGTTCTGCATTAAACTGGTCACCCAGTATTGCAAGGACAAGTGATTATATATTGTTTTCTATTTCGGTTTTGCCTGCATTATTTCTATCAGAGAACCATACAAGCCGAGATATTACAACGCTACTGATTATGTATGCCGAAGTTTTTACATTGAATTACGGGCTAACTAATATTGCGAAATTTACAGCTAACCGTCCACGTCCTTATGTTTATAATCCGGATACAACCAAGGTATCAATGGGCACAAGGTCAGGAGGAGGATCAAGGCAATCATTTTTCTCCGGTCATACTTCTCAAACTGCGGCAGCCACTTTCTTTTTTGCTAAAGCGATCTCAGATTATCATCCCACTTTAAAACCCGGAGTTAAACTTGGCTTATGGATTTTTGCCGCCTCCGTTCCTGCTGCAAATGGTTATTTCAGAGTGAAGGCAGGAAAACATTTTCCTACCGATGTAATTACAGGATACATTGCAGGTGCTGCTACTGGCTTTCTAATCCCTGAACTACACAGAACTAAAAAATCAAAAGAGCAAAAAAATAATCTGAACATGGGAATTTTGCCTACTGAAAATGGTGGTATGCAAATGCAATTCATGTATAGATTTTAACAATATATTTTGGTGCAATCACACAAGATTTACCCTCTGCTTTTTCTACTGATATTTTTCAATCATTATTTAAAATCACAAAGTTTGATTTCTCAACAGGTTTTTATTGTGGGAAATACTATGAATGTCTCTCCTGAAAACCTTGAAAAACTATCATCAGTAATTAGTAAACAGGCTGATACTGTTGTTTTGATTTACTGTGGTGATCTGATAGATAAAAATGGATTGAATAAAACACCAGACGCAAAAGATTCTGCTTTTATACAGCAATTACTTGATGTTGGTAAAGGAAATAATAAGGTGTCCATTTATTTTGTTGCCGGTGATCAGGACTGGGATGATTCAGGAAAGAATGGATGGAAAAATGTTATAAACCTGGAAGCTCTTGTTAATGGAATTGCACAAAAAGAAATTTTTTTTCCCGGCAAGGGATGCCCCGGACCTGAAGTGCTTGACATTGGAAACAATCTTCAAATAGTTTTTTTAAATACCCAATGGCTCATTCATCCTTATGAAAGACCGTATGCTCCTGATGATGATTGCAAAGCCTTAACTGAACAGCAATTCAAAGAGCTTTTGGAAGATGTGATTGAAGAAGCAAAAGAAAAAAATCTCCTGATTGTGGGGCATCATCCTGTTTGGAGTTATGGAAAATATGGAGGACGAATTGCTTTCAAAGATCATTTTTCTCCTCCGGTTTTAGGTTCCTTTAAAGCAGCTTATCATCAAAATATTGGTTCGTCAAAAGATATGGCCTATCCTGCTTACCAAAACCTTGTAAAGGAAATGAAATACCTGATGGAGGATTACTCACCTTTTATTTATGCTTCCGCTCATGAACGTAATATGCAGGTGATTGGCTTCGAAAGTTCTTACCAGGTTATAAGCGGTGCAATAGAAAAGAAAAATACTGCAGGAAGCGGAAAAAAAACAGTATTCAAATCAGGCAAACATGGCTTTTTGAATCTTACTTATTATACAAATGGAAAAGTGATGATGAATGCCTTTGAGCTGGATGGTGATAATACCCCTGATATGATTTCTAAAGTGCTTTATCAGTCTGCTTGTGAAAGTGATGATTCAGGTGCTCCTGTAAACACACGTTGGATTCCGTGCAAAGAAGTGATTAAACCAACACTGACAATGGATAACCGCTTTGCGGATAGCGTGGGTATTGCCATAGCAGGCGAACAGTATAAAGCAGGATTGATAAAAAAATTATTGCTGGGTAAATTACACCGCACCAGCTGGACCGCTGAAATTAAAGTTCCTTTTCTCAATCTTGATACAGCGAAAGGTGGATTAACAGTAACAGGAAAAGGTGGCGGAAGACAAACGCATTCGCTTTCATTTAACGGTGGTGATGATAAATCCTATGTGTTTCGCAGCGTGGATAAAGATCCTGTGAAAGCACTTAGTCCGCTACTACGAAAAACATTTGTGGTGGGGTTAACCAGACAATTTACTGCTACTCAACATCCTTATGGAGCATTACCAGTGAGCTATCTGTTGGACACTACATCTATCTATCATGCCAAACCTGAGTTATATATTTTACCTGATGATCCGAAACTTGGAATGTTTCAGAAAGAATACGGAGGTATGTTAGGTATGCTGGAAGTAAAACCAAAAAAGAAAGATGATGAACATCCTTCTACTTTTAATGCAGACGAAGTGGTAAGAAGTTTTGCATTATTTAAAAAACTATACAAGAATCATGATAACCGTGTGGATGAAAAAGCATTTCTGAAAGCACTAATATGTGATATATGGATAGGTGACTGGTGACGGCATGAAGACAACTGGAAATGGACTGGATACAAAGAGGATGATAAAACAAAATATTTTCCCATTCCGCGTGACCGCGACCATGCATTTTCATCGTGGAACGGATTGCTGCCTTATTTAGTGAGCCGGAAATGGGCATTACCTAATGCTGAAAACTTCGGCAAACACTTTCACGATATACGCTCATTAACATATCCTGCACGGCATCTTGATCGTTTTTTAATCACCTCTTTGCAAAAAGATGAATGGCTTGCTCTGGCAACTGAGATGCAAAACATTATGACTGATGCTGTGATTGACAGTGCGATTCAAAAGTTTCCTGAAGAAGTGATTCCGCTTTCAGGTAATACAATAGCGGATAAATTAAAAACACGAAGAGACGAACTGCCGCGTGCAGTAAAAAAATATTATTATCTGCTCTCAGAAAAAGTAAGTGTTATCGGTTCAAACAAGGCAGAGCGTTTTTTTATTGAGCGGAAGCCGGATAACACAGTTGAGATAACGATGACTGATAAGAAACAAATTGCTGATACAATATATCATCGCAAATTTTTTCCCGGGGAAACAAAATATATTAATGTTTATGGATTGGATGATGATGATGAATTTATTATATCAGGCAGTTCACGACACTCAATACATGTAAGAATTTTTGGAGGAAAAGGGGATGATGTTATAACCAATACTTCAACGGTATCAGGAAATGCGAATGTTACAAGAATCTATGAATACAAAAACGCAAAAAAGAATTTGATTACAAAAGGAGAAGACTCCAAAGTAATTTTTTCAGATGATAAATCACTTGTGGAATATAACCGTCAGCCAGTGCATTACGATACCTATCTGCCATTACCGTTGGTTTATTATACTTTGGAAGATGGTGTTGAATTCGGATTAGGGGTATCGTACGTCTTTCACCGGTTTGGTGAAGATGGTTATGCCAATAAGTTAAAAATAAGTGACCGATTCAGTACGGAGGGAAATGTGCAGGTAAAAATTACGGATGAGTTTCACCATCTCTTTGGCAAATGGGATTTATTATTTAGCGGAGAAATTGCACAACCCTACCCTGCCAGCTACTATTATGGAGCAGGAAACGAAACGGTGAAGGATCCTTTATTGCCAAGGGAGTATTACCGGTCAAGGATAAGCGGGTATAATGCATTTACAGGATTGCAAAAAGTTTTCTGGAGAAAGAGCAGTTTTAATTTTGGTGTAGGCTATGAAACAAATGAGGCGACATTATTTTCAGATCATTTCCTGACAACTGAACAGGAGGTATTTGGAAAAAACAATCTTGACTTTTTTGCTGCCAGCACTATGCTT